>CAZQSG010000001.1:0-27426 GCA_964595925.1 uncultured Anaerolineaceae bacterium
CGCCATTGTGGTTTCTCGGATTCGTTAAATTGTGTAGCCATAGAAAATATTCCCTTTCAAACCATTTCTATTCCAATTCTATTTATTATACATGAAAAATGAATAAAACCAATATGGTAATGTAGAATATTGATAATAAGAAAGTAAAACCAAAAAATAATTAATAATAGATACTGAAAAGTCTGTAACTTAAAATATGAATTTCTCGTAAGAAATTCATATCCAATCATTAAAAATGATAAGGAAACATTATTATGGCCTCGCATCATGCATGGCAGACAATGGGTTGTGTAATTGTGGCTCACTTGTGCAGTCCACTCTGCAATTAGGATTGCTTACATTGTTTTGGCCTGCCCAAGAGGCGGAGTTCTTCAGAAGTGAATGAATGATACTCAGTGAAGCGGCACCGAGTATATTTGAATAAAAGTCAGCATAATTACACTGACTTTTACTTTCGGTGATGTTTTCTTTCTTGAATTGTTATTCTAGTTGTTACAGGGATTTTTGAATTGTGGTAGTGATTTGTCGGTGCGGGTTAAATGAAATTGCAATTGGTTGAATTGTTTTTAATTTTCTACTGAGATAGTATTCAACATATCTGTTTCAGATTGGTGAGTATGGTCTGGATGTCCTTTTTCAACATTTTGGATGGCGGGTGTAGTAAAAATGATGACTACCATAACAATACAAACGATACCGCCCACGAGCCACCAGGATTGAACGCCGAAGTATTCAGAAAGAGGACCTGCAAGTGCCAGGCCTATTGGCGATGCTGCTCCTGAGGCGGTGCTGGCCAGAGCAAACACACGTGCCTGCATATTCGGTTGAACGGTTTCTTGTAGGATCACTTCAATAGGGCCGTTTACAATAGGGTTTGCCAGACCAAAGATGAATCCACCAACAACAACCAGCCAAAATGCATGTGTAGGTGCAAAGGCCATTATTAAAATACCAACTCCTACACCTAATAATCCGACAGCAGAAGTGTTAATTTTGTTTTTAAAACCACCCCATGCGCTAAGGAGCAAACTACCGAGAAGCATGCCGATCCCTAAGGATGTTTGCAAGATAGCAAGACTGGCGGCTTCTCGGCTGAATGTATCTTTAACTAAGAGCGGCATCAAGCTAAAGGCGGGAACCAATAATGCGTTGATGATTGTTACAAGGAGGAGGATATAGAATAAGCCTTTCCATGTGACAACGTATTTGAATCCAATCCCAACATCCTTGAACATTGTACGCATTGGGTTGGCTTTCTGTTCTTCCGAAGTGGTAATATCAGGTTGAGGAATGGTGATGAAGAAGAGGATGATAATTGCAAACCCGGCAGTAAAAACGTCAATAAAGAGCACATTGCCAATTTCCATCAATTCTAAGGCCAGAGCGCCTAATGGGGCTGCAATAATCATGAGAATACTGTTTAGTAATTGGTTCAGTCCCTGGATTTTTATCAAACGTTCCTTTGGAACCATCAGGGATGTCGAAGCGCTCATCGCCGGGTAATGAAAAGCACCGCCAATTGACCGCATGAACATCAATATATAAATATGCCAGATTTCAACAACATCCAATGCAAAAAGCAAGGCTATCAAAAGGGTGGTTAGTGCGATTGCAGAATCTGCAATAATCAGCACTTTTTTTCGATTCCAGCGATCTGCGAGGGCCCCGGCAAAAGGCGCTAGAATCATTTCAGGAAGCAAACCTATCAATGAAATTGTTGTAAGGATAATGGCTGATCCCGTTGTTTCGGTCAGGTACCATACCAGTGCAAACCCTACCAGACGGCTGCCGATGAGTGAAATCGCTTGCCCAATCCATACAGGGAAAAATGTGCGCCGCCAATGCGGATTCTCGGATTCGTTAAATTGTGTTGCCATAGCTTACCCCTTCAACTGTGTTCTTTTCCAATCCGGTCTCACTTCTGCCTAGAAATGAAATGAAACAATATTGTAGTGTAAAAGACGAAAAATAATTATTATCAGACATTATAAAATTGCAGTAGTATAATCATGTCTGAGTACTAAAAATGATAAGGAAGCATTCTTTTGACTAACCATTGTGCATGGCAACCCTCGAGTTTTACCATTATGGCCAAACCGCGCGGTCCAATTTGTAATTTGAATTGCCTTCATTGTTATTACCTGTCAAAAGAGCAGTTGTTCCCTGGAAGTGATTTTCGGATGACGGACGAGTTGTTGGAAAACTATACTCGTCAATATCTGGACTCGCAAAGTGTTCCAGAAGTGAATTTTGTATGGCAGGGCGGTGAACCAATTCTTATGGGGATGGATTTTTACCGCAAAGCTCTACAATTTCAACGGAATTATACCAGACCCGGAATGCGGGTAATGAACAGCCTTCAAACTAATGGCACGTTGATAACAGAGGAATGGGCGCAATTTTTCCACGATAACAACTTTTTGATTGGAATAAGCATTGATGGACCGGCAGAAATTCACAATCATTATCGTGTGGACAAACAAGGGAAACCGAGTTATGAACGCGTGATCCGTGGTTTACGTTATCTGCAACAATATGAGGTTGATTACAATTTATTGACTTGTGTGAGTGTAAATAATGCGGATCGCGGGAAAGAAGTTTATCAGTTTTTCCGTGATGAACTGAGCGCTAAGTTTATTCAATTTATTCCTATTGTTGAGCGGGAAAATGAAACAGGGTTCCAGGAAGGCGGTCATTTGACACGCCGTTCAATTACACCTCAACAATATGCAAATTTTCTGATCAATATTTTTAATGAATGGATTCGCTATGATGTTGGTCAGGTTTTTGTTCAGATTTTTGATACGACACTTGCCTCCTGGGTGGGAGAACATCCAGGGTTGTGTGTGTTTGAACCAACATGCGGGTTAGGGTTAGTGCTGGAGCATAATGGAGATGTTTTTTCCTGTGACCATTATGTCGAACCTTCTCATAAGTTGGGAAATCTAAATGAAACTCCTCTAAAAGACATGGTGTTTTCAGAGCGACAATATAATTTTGGGATGCTAAAACAAACCAGTTTAACGAAATATTGCCAAGATTGTAGATGGCTGTTTGCATGCAATGGCGGATGTCCAAAGAATCGAATTCGGAAATCTCCTGATGGAGAACCCGGGCAAAATTATCTTTGTAAGGCATATCAAGAATTTTTCAGTTATGTTGATAAACCGATGAAAATTATGGCTCAATTAATCCAGGAGAAAAAAGCACCGGCAGAGGTTATGGCGATGTTGCGGGAGAAGGAGTCGGAGGTTTTATCACCATTGCCAGAAACAAGCAAAGCACCGAGAACAAAGCGCCGTCGGCATTAAAGGAGTAATTTCTTTTTTGGGGTTGTTAGCAATGGAGTGTGAAAAGTTTACAAAATCTTCACACACTCTTTATATATCATTTTCATTGATATGGTCTAATTAGCCAGAGAGGAAATCGATTATTATTTTGGAGGATACTATTGAAAAAATCTGTAATTATTATTGATGTGCTTGCGTTGCTCGGGTTTCTCTTCGCTTTTGCACCCGATCTAACAGGATATGCGGTGCATGAATGGTTGGGTTTGGCTGTCGGTGTTGTGCTCTTAATACATCTTTTGCAACATTGGAAGTGGATTAAAACTGTATCCCAGCGTATTGGACGAACAAAACAAAAGATTCTCGTACGCTTTTATGTTGATGCGCTGTTATTACTTTCTTTCTTTGCAATTATTGTTACTGGAATTATCATTTCATTAATTTTAAATCTACCTCTGGAGAATTATGAGGTCTGGCGTTTGATTCATGTAATGTCATCGTATGGCACTTTGGTGATGATTGGATTTAAGATTGCGCTTCATTGGGACTGGATCGTAAAACAAGTTAAAAAAGTTAGCAAGACAAAAAATAGCAGGGTCAGGCAAACTGTTGATGGTGCAAAATTGTCCCGGAGAAATTTCCTGCGTACAGGGTTAATTACTTCTGCGGCCGCCGTTATTGCTATTGTGGAATTCAAAGCATGGCAGAATAAAACCGGTGGATATTTTCCTGTTGGTGAAACCTCACCCCAGGAAGATGGAAACAGTAAGGTGATTGAGCAGGTCAATGAAATTACCAATGAGCCTACAGAAGATGCCCAGCAGAAAAGCGGAACTGGGACATTGGCGGCAGAAGAAAATTCAGGTGAGGTAATGGCTGCGACATCTCAAAATACTGCATCACCTATCCCGACCACCATCCCCACAGCTATTTCAACGGAAGAAGCGGTGACTGGAGTTGTGCGCTGCAATCGTGGGTGTTCTTATCCAGGAAAATGCGGCCGCTATCAAGATGATAATGATAATGGCAAGTGTGATTTGGGTGAACCCATCTGGTAGACTTTGTCATTTCTCTAAAGTAGGACAAGAGTAGCAGGTCAACAGGTGACTGGTAACTCCGTTTTTCATATATTGGTTATTTCGCTTCGAAAAACTGTATATTGTTGGATGAATAATTGGTGATTGTAGGAAAATAATCGTGAATTTAGGTTAAAATAAAGGATATTGTCCCATTTGGTCTATCAGATTGGTCTGTTTCCTCAGGCACCATAGAATAAAAATTGTGTTCATGAAAAGAAAAAGGATTTCTTATTATCATGAAGAAATATAATTCACCCCAAAGTATTATTGAATCGTATAAAAAACGACAGCGGCGAGTGCCTTTTGTAATCGGTTTGATTGCTGCATTATTAGTTCTGGGTGGCATTGCTCTGATTGTGTTTTCACTCACTGATATTGATATGAGTAATGCACTTTCTATTTTTGCTACCAAAACATTAACGCCGACAAATACTTCAACAGTGACTCCCTTACCTCCCACTGCTACTTTTACAATGACATCAACCAGCACTATGACACCAACAGTTACTTTCACCCCGAAAATTTCTGGCCCTTTTGAGTATATTGTTGAAGAGGGTGATAATTGTTGGGAAATTGCCAATAAGTTCGAGGTTGAAATGCCGGTATTGCAGGCGATTAACAACTTCTCGCCAGATTCCTGCCCGATCAATCCTGGGGATACAATCATTATTCCCGGACCTGATACTGAGCTACCGACCGTAACACCTATTCCAGACAATCTTGCATCTGGGACAGAAATTCAATATACTGTTTTAGCAGGTGATTCTCTGAGTGGAATCGCAGATCTATTCAGCTCTCTGGTTGAAGACATCATGGAGATTAATGAACTGGAAGACATGAATTCAATTTATGTAGGACAGATTCTTATTGTGCGGGTGAATTTACCGACACCGACTCCCGAACCATAGAAAAACGCTATATCACTCTTTGTAGCTTATCGAGTGCCCACCTGGCGTGTTCTCGTACAAGAGCGTCTTCCTCTTGTTGGTAAATTAATTCCAATATTGGAATTAATTCCAGCTGATTCGAATTTCCTGCCCAAACACAAAGATTTCTCAGATAACTGTTTCTCTTTACCCTGAGAATTGGCGAATGTTTATATTTCTGTTTGAAGTCGTGTGTGGACAGAGACAATTCTTCTTTGATTGATAGGTCCTGCAAGTTTGAATCAGGCACAAACAAGGGTTCAAAGGGATCATGTTCCAGACGATTTTGATTCCATGGACAAACTTGCTGGCAGATGTCACAGCCAAAAATCGATTCATTCAATGAAGTTCTACATTCTGCGGGAATAGTACCTTTATTTTCAATGGTGATGTAAGAAAGGCATTTACGAGCATCTATTGTGCGATTATCCTGGATAGCCTGTGTTGGACATGCATCAATGCATGTAGTACATGTGCCGCAATAATCTGAGATTGAGATTTGATCTGGTTCCAATTCTAAGGACAAAAACACTTCTGCAAGAAAGAAATAGGAACCAAGGACTCTGTTCAGCAGAAGAGTGTTTTTACCAATCCAACCAAGGCCCGCACGTGCTGCGAGATCGTGTTCCATGACCGGCGCACTATCCGTGAAGCTCCGCCATTCAAATTGCAGTCCTGTTTTTTTCTGAAAGTTTTTCATCAGGAGTTTAATTTTCTCTGGAATTAAATCATGGTAATCTGATCCCATTGCATAAGCCGAAATGCCAGGAGATAAGAATTTTTCGTCAGGACAAGAGCGTTTTAATGGTCTGTATGGGAATCCAAGTACAAGAATGGATTTTACAGATTCAAGCAATCGGGTTGGATCTTGCCGTTTTGTTAGTGTATCAGGACGGGAGAGGTAAGACATCTCTGCATGATAACCTCCCTGAATCCATTGGAGGAATTCGGCGAAGTGTTGTGGAGGGGAAGGATTTGTTATTCCTGATAATTGAAAGCCGAGGTTTTTTGCCTCGGCCTTCAAATACTCTTCCTTGAATGGCATTTGTAATTAGCGGTTTTCTACAATGATTTGGAATGTAATGAGATAAAAGCATTGTGGAGGGAGCCCCTGATCTTCTCTATTGTTATAGAAACACCAATTTGAAGTATAGCGTCCTTCTTCCTGAGGGGCAGTCATTCCAGGGATTGTGATAACAACGTCCTCCTCAGGCTCCACAGTGTCCTTTGGTGAATATAACTCAATTGTATATTTACTACCTACGCCAAATGTGTTGCCACTGAGGTATCGCATTGAGTAGTATTTATTCCAGGTGTTTGGGCCAGTGTTTTTGAAACCGACCTGTGCATCAAAGACACCACCGGGGGTGTAAATCTGGTCATCTGGCGGGTGAAAAGTTAATAAAGAAGCCTGGTCAATTAATTCATTCCCCCCACTGTTTAGAGTAGCGGTGGGCAGAGGGGTTTCGGTTACCTCAGTTCCCTCATCTTGAGGGGTTTCGGTAGCAGTAGGCTGTTCAGGGGTTTCGGTTATGGTTGGAGCCTGTGTATTTGTTGGAACGGGCGTGATGGTTGGTTCCAGAGTAGGAGGCGCTTCATTGGTTAATTGGGCCGCAACAGTTTTGGCTGCTTCGGTATAGATTAAATTTGCGTCAATTGTGGGTTCTGCTGGTGTTGTAGAACATGCTGCAACCAGAACAAGAACAATAAATATTAATAACAATGTACTCCATTGAGTTCGCAGTTTCCTCATGAAATTTTCTCCTTTTTTAGACGTATCTGAAGTTTATGTTTGTATCATAAACAAGTTTTCAAGGCTTGATTTTAATATTGAAGCATACAAATGAAAATGAAATTAATCGTAGAGTTTATTGCAGCCTGTAGCTTGCATATTATACCTTATTTTAAAAATTCTCATTTTGCTGAGTGTAAAGAGCCGTACCAATGATGATTAATTTGTGTCAAAATCGGGCGTGAATGAAGATTCTTCTTTATCTATAGGGAGATCATCAGAAAAACCTGTATCTGGGTGGAAACTAAAGTAGGTAACGACACCAGGTTTAATTTCGATCGTATGAACATAGTTCTGCTCTTGATAATCAAACGACACCTGATAGTACCCCGCTGATAGATCACTTAATGCAAAGTTCTCTTGATAATAATCATCGCTGTTGATCCCCCTCATGGTATAAGTTCGAGCCTGATAGACTTTTTTTGTGGATAAGGATGTCAATTTGACATCTAATTTTTCAATAGGGCCATAGGCCAGATTCATAATACGTGCAGCTGCGATTCCCCAGCCTTGAGGAGGGGCAATCCAGAGTTCTGGATTTCTTGTCTGGAAAAAGTTATTGTCTCCGACGCGGACCTCAAAATGAAGGTGGGGGCCAGTTGTAAATCCAGTGTTCCCTAAAATGCCAATCTGTTGGTGGGCCTTGACGGATTCACCGAGATTGATTTTAATTTCATCCATATGCGCATAGACAGTGAATAATGGATTGTTTTTATAGCCAAATTCATGCTCTATCACTACAGCCATTCCATAAGGGTCTTCTGGATTATATACCCCAAAATAGAGCCCTGTGCCGGCCCAAACAACACGTCCCGCTTCAGCAGCCAGAACGGGTGTTCCACGTGGAGCAACAATATCTATTCCTGTGTGAACGATATCTGGGGCAAAAAATGTTCCTCCATAACGATAATCGGGCAGGGGCCAGTTTACTTCGTTGACTGCAATGGGGCGCAAGAAGTAAAAATGATCATGAGGTCCAGGCGCCCAGGGAATTTCATAGAGCGGTGGTCGCCAATCGACGGCATTGGTGGGTAATGGGGTTGGAAATGTGATTGACTGGGGAAGAATGGCTTCCATGGTCGGCTGGGATTTAATGGTGGGCTGGTTTTTGAGCAACTCTTCTGCCGTTAACGGTTCTGGAGTGCTGGTTCCAGCAGGGGTTGGAGTGTCGAGAAAAACAGTCATATTCTGGGTAGGGGTTGGTTGTACTGCGATTTTGGTATTCAAATTCAGAATTTGTGTTGGAGAGAAATGCCCGCAAGCAGCGAAAATGAAAACAAAGAAAAGAAAAAAAAGGACCGGAAGGAGTATTAAAAATCGATTCATTCTCATGAAGTTTAATCTTCCTCAGGTTCAGGAGTTGGGGTTGGTATGATAGGGACAACAGAATTGTTGGTTTGAGGCAGCAAGGCTTCTGGCGGGAAAATATCCAATAGTGCAGATTCTAAGGTTTCAGATTCTTTGAATATGTAGATTGTGTGTTGTGTGCCCGGGTAATAAGTTCTCCAGTTTAAGAGGGAAGCGATACGTTCCCATCCGAATTGTGCAGCTAGTTCTGTAAAATCAACCCAATAACCATCTGGGATGGTCTGACTGTAATTGCCACCTTGCTCATAAGCAGCTGGACTCCCCTGAGTTCTCAGGTCAAAACTCCAGATTCGCTGATGCAATGGGATTCCTGAGGCTCCTGATTGATCGAAGGCTCTTAAATAAATCCGCCAGTATGTTTTACCGTTGATGTCTTCTCGAACAGTTGCCATCCAGTTTGTCGACATGGGAGCATCATTGATTTGTATCCCTCTACCTGTATACAACCAATTTTCAAGAATTTCAGGAGGGGCAGGGTCTGTGATTGGCATATAGGCGTTTTGGAGCGTCGCCAGATAATCCCATCCCAGGTTTTCTATTAACGCATTTTTAAATTCTTCAAAAGATTCGTTTGCTGTATCTAATAAATAGGGATATGGAGCATCTATGTCAGGTAATTTAGCCAACCCAATTCGATTTTCAGGGATTTCTTCATTAACATCCTTGTCCATAACCCAGTAGTTTTCTAAGGCTTGATCTGCACTGTTTTCCAGCAATGGCAATAAGAGAGCAAGATTGGTGTTTCCCCATGTGATACCGTTAATTCTCCCTGTTAGGGCGACGTAAGGAGAAACTGCGACACTGGTCTCAACATCAAAAATGCCAAGACGAGTCCCTTTTATATCATAGAACACACTGGCTACTTGTTCTCCTGTCGGTGACCAACAGCCGATATTTCCAGGAACCAGAAGATGAGTGTTGCCCTCTGAATCCAGAGTCAATAAATTTGCATAACCATCATCGATTGCTGACCACATAATCGTGATGCCGTCAGGGTGCCAGTTTGCATAATTATTCATCAAATCTGCCTGCTGACTTTTATTGACGAAACGATTGTCTACTGCATCCAGGTCAGCGAGCCAGATTTCTTCATTACCGCTTCTATAGGATGTAAATAAGATTTTTCGACCATCAGGAGACCAGTTCGGTGCAAGATCCGCGACTTTGTTAAAAGTGAGTTGAATCGGTGTTGAATTAATGTCTTCTGTCGACTGGATGAAAATCTCAAGATTATCATTCTGGTAACTTTCAAAAGCAAGCCATTTTCCATCAGGGGACCAGGTTGGTGCACCGTCATATTGGGTTGAGTCTGTTACCTGATATTGTTTGTAATTTATAAGGTCAAGATAATATATATCCCAATAGCCATTTTGCTTCGAGGAGTAAGCCAACTTCGTTCCATCTCTACTGATAGCTGGATGAATATCATCCCAGTCATTGTTGGTTAGACGAGTTAGAGGAAAATGTCCAGGGTGATAAACAAACAGATGTTGGTAGATTCCATCAGTCATCGAGAATATAAGTACACTTGTTTCATCCAAATCTGTGATCGCATCTGGGTTTTCTACTACCGCAGGTTGGAAGATTGCGGTTGGGGTCGTTTCTTTAAAGTCCCCAAGAGAGGTTGCTGTGATTGTGGGGGATGAAACCTGTGGAGAGGTTATTCCATGTGCAATGGTATCAGATTGAATTTCATTGTTGTTTGGGCTTAGATTTTGAAAACGAAAAAAAAGGATTAAACTAATTATCACCAGGATGAAGGTTAATAAAATTAGTATCCAGCGTTTTCGTTTGTTTTGAGTGAAATCCATGGATCATACCACCTTACGATGAATCCCTATGGGATACTTTCTTATCCTGAGTTTCTTCAAATTGAGTTTTTATCTTTCCATTATTATATGCGAGGATGAGGGCATTAATACACCCAACATCCAGGTGAGTCCCGGCTTTCTTCTCTAATAGCTTGAATGCGGCTTCTGGCGGCATTGCCTCGCGGTACGGCCGTTTGGAGGTGATTGCATCGAACACGTCAGCCACTGCAATAATTCGGCCATAGAGAGAGATTTGGTCTTCTTTTAATTGGTTTGGATAACCTGTGCCATCTAAGTGTTCATGGTGTTCAATGAGCCCAGGTAAAATATCATGGAGTTTTTGTACTTTCCCAATAATTTCCCCTCCGATTACAGGATGCTGTTTCATGATTTGATATTCTTTGCTTCCGAGATTATCCGGTTTCTGCAAAATTACATCGGGGATACCAATTTTACCAATGTCATGCAGCAATCCTCCAAGACGAATTTTGTGTATTATTTTATCTGACAATCCCAGTTGTTCGCTAATCATTGCAGCGAACTCGCTGACGCGGAAGGAGTGTCCAACCGTGTAAGGATCTTTAGCATCAATGGCGGCGGATAGAGCTCTGGTTACATCCATGAAGATTTTATTGTTTATTCTATAGGCTCTTACGATTTCTAACGTTGCTGCGGTCTGGTTTGCTAAAAGTTGTAGAATTTTCTGATCAAATATATTGAAAACACCATTGATTTTATTGATTGCCTCAATGCCCCCAATAATCTGCTCTTCAAGGTCGTCTTGAAATCCACCAAGTTTGGTCGATTGAGACTGCATAGGTACAGCGAGTACGGATCGAGTTTGGAAGTCGATGGAATTATCTAAGTTTCGATAATGTCGTTTGTCCTGTCTGGTATCCTCAACGATGATAGGGTCTCCAGTCTGGATAGCATGACCGATGATACCTTTTCCAGCAGGGAGCCGAATTTCAAGTTTGTTCTTGCTTATCTTTTCACTTAAATTCGAAGAAATTTTCAGAACGTTTTCTTGTGTAGTTTCATCAAAAAGAAAGAGAGAACATCTTTCCGCGTTGGTTAATAAACGTCCATTGCGGATGATCATTTGGAGAATTTCCTGTTCGTCTAAAGTGCTGCCTAATTTGCCAAGGATGTCGATAAGAGATAGGAGTCTTTCATTATATTCTTGGCGCCATTCTAATTGTTGCGCTTTTTTAATTTCAGAATAGAACCGGCCTACTAAAAAATGAAGCCACTGTTTTGGTGGTATCTGCTCTTGGTCTGAAAAAATATGGATGATGCCAACAGGAGGTTCCTGATTAAGCTGAATCGGGTAACTTAACAATTGTCTTGCAATATTATTTTGAGGAAGCTGTGTCTCCCCTGAATTTTGTAAAGAGTTTGTAATTAATTTCCAAGAAAGCGATGTAAGGTTTTCAATAATCTCATGAAAATTTTCTATTTCTGTTATTGATCCTTTAATGATTTGGAGATTAATTTGCTTTTTCAGGGGATCAAAGAGAAATATGGCACCACTATCGGAATCATATTTCTCTAGTGCCAGGTCAAGAAAGCCATTGCAGATGAATGACAAGTCATTGGCTGAGGCTATGATATTCGCCCTAGCGAATGTTTGTAAAATCGTTTTTGTAGAAAACAATTCCTCGTTCACTTGATTATTTTACGGCATTCAAGATAAAATCGCTTTGCTCTGGCTTCTCCCAATGAGAAAGTTTTTCTGGGCAATGAACCATCAAGAATAACGGTTTTAAAGAGGTCGCTTTTTTGCATGACAGGCAGGTAAAACCCCATAAAGCCAGGTTGATTGGCGTTTGCCATGATTACATCAGTACCATGTACGTAATCAATTTCTTCATACTGCCCATTTTTTCCCCACTCATCAAGGAAATTCTGAAGAGTACCCACTGGCAGGTTTGATTGCGGTTGATTGACCTGGATGATGTGATATTGGCCATCATGAATCCAACCAATTAAATGACAGTCATTATTTGGTTGCTGGTCTACTTTTCGAATCATTTCGTTTCGGGAGGGGCATAAGGAAAATTCAACATGGTCAGGATAATAGGCTTTGAGGTCAGTTTCCAGATTTCCTATTACGCCGGTTAATATTCTGTGAATGGGTTCAAACATAAGTCCATCATCATGGACATTTTCAATTTCGACCAGCGCATAACGGGCAGGATGATCCATGCCGACCTCAGATTTAATATCTTCCCATATAGCTTTTGCTGTAGCAAGTGAATGGTTGCCGTCTCCCATCGCAAAGAGGAGCAATCCTTTATCTTCTGTCGAAACATTGTATTTTGAACTGAAAATTTCTGGTGACATCAGGTGCTGGAAAGCATTATAAATTTCAGTTAAATCGTTTTCATGGTCAATCAGGTATCCATTTATATGACCACTATCGGCGTATAGATCGAAGTTGTATAACTGTTCAAACTCTTTCTTTTTTCTGACCAAAGGTTCAATAACAGAATTTTCGGGATCATCAATGAGTACGAGTATATGAGGCAATTCTATGCTGGCCCCCTTTCTAATTTTGATCCGAGGAGGGAGTCTGTCGATGATTGTCCCTTCTGTTGCGCGAATCAGGCTTTGTGAGCCACGGTTAAAATCATACTGCTCAAGGTCAAGTGCCAGCACCAGTCCATTCCGGGTGATCCTTTTTTGGGGATTATTTTTATCTACAATCGTACGTTCAACAAGTACAAATCCGTTATGCTCTACAAAATACTCGTTTTTAAGGTATTTTGTCATCATTTCTTTGGTCTTCTGTATACGTAATTCTTGATCTGACTTTCCAAGATAAACTTCGGGCAAGATCATATGCAATGTTGAAGGGGAATCACCAATAAATTCCCCTAATTGATTCCAATATTCTGGTTCAGATGTAAATTGGTCACATGCAATCACTGACCACTTCTTTAATTCAATATCTGATATTGGGAGCAATATAGTTGGGATGGTGATGCCAAATTTTGAAAAATCCGTCATTTTAGTTATACCTTTCGATGGAATCGATTACTCTAATAGAGTTATGGTTGATATGTAAAAATTAATATGTTTCTATTATAGAAGCGTGCAAAAAAACCTTGAATCAATTATACTAGAGTTGGATTTTTATGGTGAATTGGTAAGGAAGCCAGTCAATCCGAATTGTCATATTTCCTTGACGATTTTCAGGTTTCATTATAAAATGCACGCTGCTACTTCTGTGAGGACGTAGTATGTGTTTCGTGATGATAAAGAAAGAGTGTTATTGGTTTGTTTGAAAGTTTATCTGGCCGATTAGATCAGGTTTTTAGCAGCTTGCGCAGAAGAGGAAAATTATCTGAGCAGGATGTTGATGCTGCGATGCGTGAAATTCGGCTGGCATTACTTGAAGCCGATGTGCATTATGGTGTCGTAAAGAAATTTACAAAACAGGTTCGTGAACGAGCTATTGGACAGACAGTTTCTAAGGCTTTAAATCCTGCTCAACAAATTTTTAAAATTGTACATGAAGAACTTGAAAATATTCTAGGAGTACCTGCTGAACTTAATTTGTCCGGTCCAAAACCACATGTGATTTTAATGGTGGGGTTGCAGGGTTCGGGTAAAACGACTACGTCAGCTAAAATTGCAAAGAAACTTCGAGCCTCTGGTGAACGTGTGATGCTTGTTGCCGCAGACCCTTATCGTCCAGCGGCTATCACACAATTGCAGGTATTAGGCGAGAGTATTTCTATACCTGTGTTTACCGAGAACGGGAAAACCCCTCCCCAAGTCATTTCTCATGCGTATGATCTTGCGAAGAAAAACGGCACATCGGTGTTGATTGTTGATACGGCAGGCCGATCGCAATTGGATGATCAATTAATGGCAGAATTGGAGGAGATCTATCAGAAGATTTCTGCGAGTGAGACACTGCTTGTGATTGATGCGATGATTGGTCAGGAAGCTTTGCCTATTGCCGAGGGTTTCCGAGATTCTGTACCATTGACAGGGTTAATCCTTTCTAAAATGGATGGCGATGCACGCGGTGGGGCTGCCATATCAATTCGAAGTGTGACAGGCGTGCCAATAAAATATTTGGGTACAGGTGAAGGGATTGATAGCATTGAACTCTATAACCCATCTCGTCTTACATCCAGAATCTTAGGGATGGGGGATGTCATAGGTCTGATAGAGCAAGTAGAATCTACGATTGATGCTGAAGAAGCTCAGAAAAACGCTGAACGAATGATGAAAGGCGATTTTACTTTTGAAGACTTTGCTTCACAATTGAAACAGGTTCGTAAGATGGGGCCTTTCTCACAAATTCTTGATATGCTGCCAGGAGGGAATCAACTTGCTGGTCAAATTGACCCGGCGCAGGCAGAAAAAGAGTTTGCACGGACAGAAGCTATTCTTAGTTCGATGAGCAAAAAAGAACAAAAAAATCCTGCGATTCTAAACGCAAGTCGTCGTCGAAGGATTGCTGCAGGATCAGGTACCACTGTACAGGATGTGAATAAACTCATGAAGCAGTTTCGTGAGTCCCAAAAGATGTTTAAAATGTTAAAAAAGACAGGAATGAAGGGACTTCCTAAAGGCCTGTTTCGCTGAAAGAAGACTGTAAAAATCGGACAGGTTTGCGCACCTTCCATGCGCCTCTGAACCTGTTCGTTCGGTGTTGATCTTCTGCATGCGTATTGAAAATTGAAAAATAAGACAATTTATAATGGAGAAATTCTAATGGTTCGAATTCGTTTACGACGTGTTGGTTCAAAAAATCAAGCAAGTTATCGTATTGTGGTTGCAGATAAAGAAAGCCCTCGTGATGGCAAGTTTATTGAAATTCTTGGTCATTATAATCCCCGCACAGAACCTTTTACCTTTGTTATTAATGAAGGTAAGGCTTATGAATGGATGCTGCAGGGCGCACAGCCTTCAGATTCAATGATGCAATTATTTAAAAGTGTAGGGTTAACAGAACGCTACCTTCGTGTTAAAGGCGGAGAATCAGCAGAAGAAGTTTTAAAAGAAGCTGCAGAATACTACGATAACCGCGAGGTTATAGTCCAAACCCGCAGAGACTAATTCCTGAGATTAAAAAAGCAATATTCTTAAAAAAGGTCAAGAATTGCTATTGGGATTTAGGATAACGAGAGAGGTGAGTAGTGAAAGCTTTAATTGAATATATTGCCGGTGCATTGGTTGATAGTCCAGAAAAAGTAGCTGTGATTCAACGATACAATGGGAATCGCATGCGCTTAGAATTAAGTGTCGGGAAAGATGATATGGGACGGGTTATTGGGAGAGGTGGTCGTGTTGCAAACTCTATGCGTATTTTGTTAAGGGTTTCAGCAGCACGTGAGGGAAAACATGCCTCTTTATTTGTCGTTGAGCCATAATAGTGACATCGAAAAAGAAAAAAGCCCTCATATTTAATACAGAAATTAGCAACAAGGCAGGCTACCAAAGTAAAGGTAAGCCTGCCTTTGTTGCTATCGGAAAATTCAGACGACCTCATGGAGTACGTGGTGAAGTTGTGATGGATAACATATCCATAAATACAGAACGAATCGTTAAGGGTACTGTCTTGTTTGTAGGGGAACAACACCAGGAAGTAACAGTGCATTCAGCCAGAAAAACTCACAACGGAATGCTAATCTCGCTCGAAGGATACTTAGATCGGGACCTGGCCGGAGAATTTAGAAATCAACTTGTGCATTTCCGAACAGAAGACCTCCCAGAACTACCTGATGGTGGTTTTTATCTGTATGAATTAATTGGTATGCGGGTTTCTACCGATAATTCTGAATTTCTGGGAAGGATTCACGAAGTGATGGAAACCGGCGCAAATGACGTTTATGTCGTTAAAAAACAATCAGATTCTACAGAATTATTGCTTCCTGCAATCGAATCTGTTATTCTGGATATAAATTTTGATACAGAAGAAGTAACAGTAAAATTACCCGAATGGTTATAATCGATATTCTAAACGTGGTTGAGAGGCGCTAAATGGATCCAAAGGCGTATTGGGTGGCCTTTAATTCAATAAAAGGGGTTGGTGCAGTTCGTTTACGAAAAATCCTTGAGCATTTTGGCGATCTTTCGATTGCGTGGCATGCACCTGCTGATGCCTTACGTCAAGCTGGTTTACCTGAAAAAGTAGTTGAGAGAGTCCTTCTAAGGCGCTCCAAACTAGATTTAGAGGCTTATTGGGCCAAAATTCAGAAGACAGGGGTAAATGTGTTAATCTGGGAAGATGAAGAATATCCTAGACGCCTTCGCGAAATTCATAATCCACCACCAGTATTTTATGTCCGTGGTTCTTTAGTTATGGAAGATGAATGGGCCGTTGCTATTGTAGGAACACGGCGTGTTACTTCATATGGTAAGCAGGTGACACAGGAATTAGCGTCCTTTTTGGCGCGAAATGGAATCACTGTTATCAGTGGTATGGCGCGTGGCGTAGATTCCATCGCTCATGAATCTGCATTAGAAGCTGGCGGACGAAGTCTTGCTATTCTAGGGTGTGGTGTAGATTGTATTTACCCTTCAGAAAATCGTCAATTGGCCGAGAGGATGATGAAATGCGGTGGTTTGATCAGTGATTATGCTTTAGGTACGCCGCCAGATGCAAGGAATTTCCCCCCGAGAAATCGATTGATTTCAGGATTTAGCCTGGCAACGGTTGTCATTGAAGCTGGAGAACGAAGCGGGGCATTGATTACTGCGTCATTCGCTGCGGAGCAGGGGCGAGAGGTATTTGCTGTACCTGGTACAATATATGCCCCTCTTAGTGTGGGTACCAACAGATTAATTAAGCAGGGGGCACAGCCATATACTTCTCCTCAGGAATTGCTTGAATTACTGAATTTTGAAATGATAGATGAGCAGCGGGCTGTTCGACAAGTATTTAATGTAGAACCTTTTGAAGACGAAATACTAACAATCATTCGTAATGAACCACTTCATGTGGATGAAATTTGTGTAAGATGTGAAGAACCTGTAGAGAAGGTATCATCAGCGCTGGTGATGTTAGAACTGAAAGGGATTGTTCGTCAGGCAGGTGATATGAAATATCAAGCAATCATGGAAAACCGGGAGAAATATGGGTAAGCTGCGGGGTCAAGCTATAAATATAGATAATTATTATGCCGTTATTATGGCCGGAGGCGGTGGGACTCGATTGTGGCCGTTGTCTCGGAAAGACTTTCCTAAACAAATGTTAAGTTTGGATGGGGAACGCACAATGTTTCAAAAGGCCGTAGACCGGCTAGAAGGTATTTTTAATCCAGATCAAGTTTACATTGTTACCGTAAAAGAGCAAGCCGAAACACTTCAGATTCAGTGCCCCCAGATTCCGGAAGAAAACTATCTGATCGAACCTTTGCCACGAGGTACTGCTTCTGTGGTTGGGCTTGCATCGATTGTAATTGCAAAACGAGACCCTGATGCAGTCATGGCAGTTTTAACAGCGGACCATTTTATAAAGAATACGACAGTATTTGAAAGTCTGTTACTTGATGCCTATTCCGTTGCTAATCAAGACTATCTGGTGACTCTTGGAATTGAACCAACAGGGCCTGCCACCGGCTATGGATACATTCACAGGTCATCCCAGGTCGAAGATAGCGATACTGAGAATGAGGTATTTGCTGTAAAAAGTTTTCGTGAAAAACCTGATATCCAAACTGCCACCACTTATTTTGAGAGTGGTGAATATCTATGGAATTCAGGTATGTTTATCTGGAAAGTTAACAATATTTTAAATGAATTTCATGCCCAGATGCCCCAATTATTTAGAATATTAAAGTGGATTGAAGATGTTCTGGATTCTGACTTTGAACATGAAGTAATTGAGACCCTCTGGCCAACTATTCGACCAGAGACAATTGATTATGGGGTGATGGAGCATGCAGAGAAAGTTGCTGTGATCATAGCAAAAAACCTGGATTGGAATGATGTTGGCAGTTGGGATTCTCTTGATGAGGTCTTGCAAAAAGACGAAAAAGGTAATATCCTAGTATCCGCATCACATGTTGGGTTCGATACGCATCATTCTATTATATGCAGTGATAATACAAACCGATTGATTGTAACAATCGGCATAGATGAATTAGTTGTGGTTGATACCGAGGATGTTCTTTTGATTTGTCCAAAGTCAGAGGCACAAAGAGTCAAGCAGATGGTGAAACATCTAAAAAGAACAGGGCTCGAACAGTATATTTAGAGGAGTTTTATTGGTGGAAGCATATTGTGTAAAATGTAAATCAAAACGAGAAATGAATAATCCAGTGGCCGCTTTTAATGCTATCGGCGCCCCTGTAACAAAAGGGACCTGTACAGTCTGCGGTACAAAAATGAACCGGATGGGACGGACTGAACTTCATGAAGGTATGACACCTCCAGAGAAGAAACCGCGGAAGCCGCGCAATAACCGCAAAGGAAAACTGGTGATCGTGGAATCTCCGGCAAAAGCGAGAACAGTGGGCAGGTTCCTTGGGAAGGGATACACAGTCAAGGCTTCTGTTGGACACGTGCGTGATTTACTTCGTTCGCAGCTATCGGTTGATATTGAAAATAATTTTTCACCAAAGTATCGTGTTCCAAATGATAAGCGTGAGATTGTAAAGGAATTAATTACTGCTGCCAAAAAGGCAGAACAGATTTATCTGGCGACTGACCCTGATCGAGAAGGGGAAGCTATTGCATGGCATCTGATGGAAGCCGCAAAGATTGAACCTGCCCTCACAAAGCGAGTTGTTTTTCACGAGATTACTGAGGGAGCCATAAGCGAAGCTTTCAGTCATCCTCGTGAAATTGATATGGATTTGGTGAACGCTCAACAAGCAAGACGAGTTTTGGATCGACTGGTAGGTTATAGTCTCAGCCCATTGCTCTGGCAAAAAGTGCGTGGGCGGTTATCCGCTGGACGCGTTCAAACGGTTGCTTTGCGTCTGATTGTTGAACGGGAACGCGAAATTGATGATTTTGAATCGGTAGAATATTGGTCGATAGCTGCTGAATTGAAACAGGAAGATGCAGATCAAAAAGATGTTTTCGTTGCAAAACTATTAAAAATTGATAATGAAGGTTTTCCACTTTCATCGCAGGAGGAAACAGATACAGTTCTCGCTGACATGAAAGGCTCAAAATATATAGTTGGTGGTGTAAAGCGGAGTCAACGGAGAAGAAAGCCGGCAGCGCCATTTACCACAAGTACATTGCAACAGGATGCCTCCCGGAAATTGGGATTCACTGCAAAAAAAACCATGCGGGTTGCTCAGCAATTATACGAAGGGATTGACTTTGGTGACGGCGGGCAAACGGGTTTAATCACCTATATGAGAACAGATTCAACAAATGTTTCTGTAACAGCCCAGGCTGAGGTCCGTGAGTTTGTGATTGGAAAGTATGGCGAAGAATATGTTCCCGAAAAACTGCCAAAATATCAGACGAAATCAAAATCTGCGCAAGAGGCCCACGAAGCTGTCCGCCCTACCAGTTCACTGCGAACACCCAAACGGATGAAAGAACATCTTACTCGTGACCAGAACAGGCTGTATCAATTAATCTGGCAGCGATTTGTAGCCTCTCAAATGTCATCGGCTGTTTATGATACATTAACTGTCAATATTGAAGGAAAGTCTGAATCTCATACTTATTTATTGCGTATCTCAGGCTCTTCGATTAAATTTAAAGGATTCCTGAAAGTTTATGAAGAGAGTAAAGATGAAGAAAATAAACAAAATGGCGAATTAGGCGTAAAAATTCCAGCTTCAATTGCTAAAGGACAATTATTACAGTTGTTGAATCTGCTGCCTGAACAGCATTTTACTCAACCGCCTCCTCGATTTTCTGAAGCAACGCTGGTGCGCATAATGGAAGAATATGGAATTGGACGACCTTCCACTTACGCGCCTACCATTTCCACGATTCTAACGCGCGGTTATGTTTATCGGGAGGAAAAGCGTTTATTCCCTACAGAAACAGGATTTCTGGTCAATGATTTATTGGTGGAGTACTTCTCTGATCTCTTTAACCCCAATTTCACTGCTCAGATGGAAGAAGATTTAGATGAAATCGCTGAAGGCAAACGCGAATGGCATACTGTGGTCAGTGATTTTTATCAGACCTTTGAACCTGCTTTGATACACGCCCAGGAGGCAATTCCTGTAATAAAAGTCGAACCTGAAAAAATTGGCAGGGAATGCCCAAAATGTAAACATGATTTAGTTATTCGATGGGGGCGATATGGAAAGTTTGTCAGTTGTTCAAACTTTCCTGAGTGTCGTTATACAGAACCTATACTGGAAAAAATCGGTGTGCATTGCCCCGATTGCGAAACAGGGGAAATAGTATTACGCCGAACTCGAAAAGGACGCATCTTCTATGGTTGTTCCAATTATCCGGAATGCCAATTTACATCATGGAAACGCCCGATTTCCCATCCTTGTCCATCTTGTGGAAGCCTTCTTGTAATACAAAACAAGCGCAATGTAAGCTGCTTGAAATGTGAAGAAACTTTCCCGATAGAAAGCTTTGATGCCCTTGAGGAAACTGAAGGATAATCGTTTCATTAAATGGTATGAAACTTGCAAAAGAAGTAAAGAAGAAATTCTTTACTTCTTTTTTCTAAGATATTATTTTTTAGAAAATCCTTTGGAAACAGGTTCTAACAAGTTGTATTAATTTTTTATCCGTTCTACAATAAAATTGAATTCTATGAGAAAAATTCAATGATATTTATTGTAATGATCACTTTTTGCAGGAATATATTTCCAAATGCATAGTGTTAATTTACAGGAGTGCAGGAGATGGAAACAATTAAAAAATATTTAAAGAATCCCCTTATTGCGGGTGTCAGCGGATTAGTATTGGGGTTAATCGTTGGTTGGTTCATTATCGGTTGGGGGATATGGCCTGTTCAATGGGTAAATGGGGAGTTGAGTGACTTGCGTCCAGATATCCAGATTTCTTCCATGCAGCAGGCAATTGACGCGTATTCTGTAAATAAAGATGCAAACCTTGCTTTGTCAACTTATACGGGGTTTGGCGAAGACGCTGAAGATGTTTTTGCAGAAGTGAAAGCTTCTGGTAAAGTGAATGAGGCCAATATAACCGCCTTTGAAACCATCCTCGGGGCTCAGGGTTTGCCAGTTGTTGAAGGAGAGGTTAATTCTGAAGGTGGAATAGAAGCTGAGGTACCAGTTGTTTCAGAAGACGATGATACTGAAAGATCAACAAACATCTCAAATATTGGTTTATTACTTGGCGTATTGCTTGCTTTGTTTCTTGTAGGTATTGCTGTATTTGCTTATATATTTTTCATTAAAGGAAATGTTGGGGGTGGAAAAGGCCGCCAGCGTATAGTTCCTGAGAGCGAGCAAGCGGATGTTCCTGCTCATATTGAGTCAGAAGAACCGCCAATTCAAACAGGCAGTGAAGGCTTTGTCAAGCAATTCATTACTGAATACGTGTATGGTAACGATTTGTATGACGATACTTTCAGTATCGATGCTGTTTCAGGAGAGTTTCTGGGTGAATGTGGTGTTGGTATTTTAGATACAATTGGAAATCCAGAGCCAACTGTCACAGCATTCGAAGTGTGGCTGTTTGATAAAAACGATGTTCAAACGGTAACGAAAGTATTAATGACAGATTTTGCAATGGGGGATATGGATATCCGTCAGCGACTTGAAGTAAAGGGTGAACCTGTTCAGATTCAACCAGACATGATAGTTAGCCTGGAAACAGCTACGTTATCGCTTGAAGCAAAGGTATTGAAAGTGGAATATGGCCCTTCATCCTTGCAGGACACAACTGTGATTCACCAGATGCAAGTGGAAATGACTGTTAAGGCAAAAGAATATCTCCCTTCGTAAACATATAAGGCAAATGTCATTATTCAGAGAAGATTATGAGACATCGGATACCTAATCCATCCGATGTCTTCCTTTAAATCATGACGAGGTATCTTGTAAAGAAACTATTGTTGATTACTATAAAGAAAATTACTATTCAATCTTTAAAATTTTCATTTTATAGGTGCCATTCGGTGTTTCTGCGATCACAAGATCACCAACTGCATGCCCGAGTAAGGCTTCACCAACGGGAGATTTGTGAGAAATTCGTCCATTCACCGGATCCGCTTCTTTTGGACCAACCAGGAAATAACATTCGGGTGGAAAATCTTCTTCCTGGAATGTAACCTTGTTGCCAATATTGATTTCACTCGAATTCACAGATAAATCATCGATGATAATTACATTTTGCAGAGCAGCTTCTAGCTCCTGTATACGTCCTTCTAGAAAAGACTGATCTTCTTTGGCTTTAATGTAATCAGCATTTTCTGAGAGATCGCCCATCTGAATGGCAGACCGAAGTCGTAGTGCAAGTGCTTCTCTCGCTGGCCCTTTCAATTCTTCCAGTTCTTTGCGTAATTTTTCCAGGCCCTCTGCTGTTAAGTAAGAATTTTCAGTCATTTTTTCACCTTTAATATAGAATTGATTTTACTGAGTAAAAGTTGCGTCATAAATTTTCTGATGTTCTTCAATCGCGAAACGATCGGTCATACCAGCTATATAATCGCAAATGGTACGTTCTATTCCTATTGCTTCTATGCGCTGCTGTATGTGCTTTGGTAAGATCTGCGGATGTTCTAGATAACTCTTGAAAAGGTCAACAATCACTTTCTCGGCCTTAAAAGTCATACGCATTACACGATAATGACAATAAAGGTTTTCATATAAGAAAGATTTAAGTTCTTGATTATAAGTTTTCAAAGGTTCTTCAAACGCCACTACATTATAAGACAACCGACGCAAGTCGTCTACCGATTGAATATTATTGGAAATAAGATTTTTCTCAGTACTTCTCATTAAACTTTGAATTTCATACCCAATCAACTTACGAATAATTCGATGTCGTTGTAGATCTGTAAGTTGTGAACAACCGCTTTCAGGTAAAATGCCATCTGTGGTTAACTGCCACAATTTAACATCTTTTAACAAGGTTGGAGTAATCATACCTGAACGAAGTCCATCATCCAGATCATGGGCTGTATAAGCAAGACCATCAGATTGGTTTGTGATTTGAGCCTCGATATGTCCTCTTAAAGATGGATCGAGAAATAATTTATCCGGGTAATCATAGTCAGTTTCGTGTTTTAAAATCCCTTCTAATGTTTCAAATGTCAGATTCAACCCGGTAAAATCAGGATACTTATTTTCCAGTTGTGTAACAACACGGAAAGATTGCCGATTGTGTTCAAAACCCCCATGCCCTTGCATAAGCTGATCAAGGATGTGTTCACCAGCATGTCCAAATGGTGGATGTCCTATGTCGTGTACCAGGCAGATCGCCTCAGTAAGGTCTATATTGGCACCCATGGCAAGGGCAAGAGATCGACCAATTTGTGTAACTTCTAGCGTATGGGTGAGGCGGGTTCGATAATGATCGCCTTCATAATTGATGAAAACTTGCGTTTTATATTCGAGTCGCCGGAAGGCTATGGAATGGAGAATTCTATCTCTGTCGCGCTGGAAACATGTTCGGAAAGGAGCTTCTTCTTCAGAAAACTGACGTCCTTTTGAATTCGCGCTAAGACATGCGTAGTTGGCAAGGTTGTTTGTTTCTTGTTCTTCTAGTTTTTGGCGCGAAATGAGCATTTTTCTTTCCTCAATCAAGATGATATTTTCGTTCCAATTTCTTCACCATTAAGCAATCGGTAAAGGTTTCCCTTTTGGGTGCCGCTGCAAATGTGAATCGTTAAATTAGACTGGGATTGCACCAGAGAAAGCATTGTTTTTACTTTTTCTAACATGCCACCAGTAACATCAGTTGAGGCAGAACCATAGATATTTTTCTGAATTTCCCCAAAAGTTTCTGTCGTGATGGTTTTTATGATGTTTGTTTTTTGAGGGAAATCAGACCATACGCCTTTCTCAATTCCAAGGAGAATAATTTTATCAGGTTTTAATTCAGGGGCAAGATGGAAAAATATTTCTTCTGTGGAAAGTATCGTTCCTCCAATCGCGGTGTCCATTACTACATCACCATAGACGATGGGAATTAAATTGTGTGTTAATGCCTGCGATAATGGTGCTGGTAACCATTCAGTGATGCGATGGTTGGTTGTCAGGGCTGCCGCAGAAACGGGAAAAGATATCACAGGCAGGCCTGCCGCGATAAAAGTATCTAAGACAATAGAGTTTAATTTTCTTGCATCCCACCATACGTTAACAAACCCCTGCCATTCTGAGGAAGAATTAACGCCATTTCGTGTTTTAAATTTTTTCGCGGTGACATGTCCGAATGAACCAGATCCATGCCCGATGACGAGTTGTGTCTCAGGGGATTCTTTGAGAAACTGAGTAATTTCGTTTGCAAGCAAATGGATAACCTCAGGCAGCGCAGTATACGGTTTTTCTTTATCTGTGATAAGTGAACCGCCTAGTTTCAGAAATATTAAATTAGATAATGCCAATTTCTGGTTTTTCATTATTACTATTGTACCGAAAGGTGTCTCTCTGGGGTATAGAAAAATATTATTTCATTTATTTTCTATCGTTGTTAAAAAGATATCTGTGATTCCAATGGCTTTAAGGGCATTAAAAACCTTATTCAGACTTTTCGTATTAATAAGTGCGATGATGTTCCCGCCCCGCCCACCCCCAGAGAGCTTTGCGCCGAATGCTCCTGCTGATAGAGCGGTTTCTACCATTTGATCCAGCTTTTGACAAGAAACATTGAGAGATTTCAATAATTGATGGTTTTGAGCCATTAGATCACCAACGAGCTTGATGTTCCCCTGAGCAATTGCATTTTTTGCTGCCCAGGTCAAATTTCCGATATTTTTCAGAATTGATTCTGTTTCAATCGGGAAGTTTTCAATTTGCTCCCGAACATAAATAACGGTTTCAGCTGTTGGTGTGGATAGATTGCTGTTTGCGATGAGCAATTCAATCCGATTATGAATATCAAAAGGTTGTATTTTTTCTCCTTTGATAAACCAGGTTGGTTTTTCAAATGCAATTACAGTGTTATCAATTCCGGAAGGGGTGCTATGGTGAATTTTCTCTACTTCAAAAGCGAGATTTGATATTTCTAAATCGGTGAGAGGTTGGAGGAAATAAGTTGAAAGGGCACGAAGGGTAGCAATGGTGATTGCTGCTCCTGAACCTAACCCGCTGGCAATTGGGATGTTGGATCGAATTTGGATGGTGATAGGGGAGACGGCCCTGTGGGTATAACTTGAGAATAAGTCAATCGTTTTTCGAATTGGATGATGAACAGGAAGTTTATCCAGCGTTTCTTCTAAGCCGATGTCTTCCGCAAGTATATTGACCGAAGAGGATTGATTATTTTCCTGAATAACAGCATACGCCCTCAAGTGACTGATGGGTACTGCAATTGCAGGATGACCATAGACTACAGCGTGCTCACCAAAGAGAATGGCTTTTGCAGGAGCTGATTCTTCACACTTTTTCATAATAATTACAGAAAATAATAGATAACGATGACAGCAATGCCCCATAGAAAAACTGTGGTCTGTAATGGGCGGTCTTCCAGAATCATTTCTTCTGGGGCACCTCCACAATTTTCAACCTGCATGAGGTAATGGTACCTGAAGATGCCATAAGCAACGAATGGGATAGTTAACATCATGATATGACTATCTGGAAGATTTGGGGCTGAGAAGGTATACAAACTATAGGCCATTAAAGTACAGGCAGAAACAACAGTGATAAGTTGTTCAACTAATGCAAGGTTATAACTTCTCAGGGCTATTCGATGGTCTCCAGCTGTTTTATTCAAAGTGATCAATTCAGCACGGCGTTTCCCAAAACCAATGTAAAGAGAGAGCAAACCAGTACAGACATAGAGCCAGGGGGAAAAGCGATCAACTGTAACCAATGCAGCTCCAGCTGCAATCCGAATTAAGAATCCTGCTGCAATAACCATCACGTCAATAATAGGCTGCTTTTTTAGGAAGAAGGAATAGAGGAGCTGCATTAGAAAATACGATAACACAATGAAACCAAAGGTGATATCCAGGAAAAATGAACCCGTCAGACCGATTAGTGCCAGGATTACGGCTACGATAATTGCAGTGTTGAAAGATATATCCCCTGATGGAATAGGGCGAAATTTCTTCTTGGGATGTAGCCGGTCGGCTTCAATATCCACCAGATCATTTATGTAATAAATTGAGGAAGAAATCAGACAAAAGAGAATCGCACCTGATAATGTATGAAGCAGTGCTGTGAAGTTGAAGAGCTTTTGGTCAAAAACAAGCACTGTAAACAGGAGCCCATTCTTGACCCATTGTTGTGGCCGCATTGATTTAATAATTGTTTTAAACATGGATTTATATTATCACAGGACGGGTAAAGGGATTAGAAAATTTTCAGGGCAACCTCCTTTTTTTTATTGGTAAAATTAAGAGAATTAAAAAAGAGACGGTTATGTCAGAAAAAAAAATACGTATTGACAACTTATTAATCGAAAAGTATTTGGTAGAAACATTAACGCTCGCTCAGCGAATGGTGATGGCAGGTGAAGTGCGTGTAGATGGTGAATTAATTTTGCTTCCCTCGATTCAAGTGAAAAGTAATTCTAGAATTGAAATAATGAGCAAACCTGAATTTGTCTCACGCGGGGGAGAGAAATTAGCATCTGCCTTGGAGCGTTTCGGGTTTGAGGATTTATCTGGGGTTACAGCGGTTGATGTTGGTTCATCAACCGGGGGGTTTACGGATTGTATGCTTCAGCACGGGGCAGCGAAGGTTTTTGCGATTGATGTTGGGTACGGAATTTTGCATTGGAAATTACGAAATGACGAACGAGTTTTTGTTATGGAAAGAACCAATGCCCGATTTGTGAAAAACTTACCTGAAGATATTAGTCTCGTGACAATTGATGCCTCTTTTATATCACTGAAGGTATTGCTGCCAGTGGTTCAGAACTGGTTTGGAGAATCTGGTGGAAGGATAATCGCATTAATTAAACCGCAATTTGAAGCCAGCCGTCGCGATGCCGCCAAAGAGATTGGGGTTATTAAAGATGAATCGGTACATAAAGCTGTTTTACAAAAAGTGCTTGGCTTTATCCTTAAACAAGGGTTCTCTATTGAAGGTCTCATCAAATCCCCCATTAAAGGCCCAAAGG
>CAZQSG010000001.1:27436-81037 GCA_964595925.1 uncultured Anaerolineaceae bacterium
TTGACAATGTTAACCTATCATCAAAAAGCTAACAGGTTTGATGCTGATTACTGGATTAAAGGATTATCCCGTTAGTGTCTGTGGATAAAGTGCGAGGTATGCGTAGGGTACTCTGTATTCACGAGAACATCATGACGGGGTAAAATAATAGTGGTGTGTTCAAATTTCTTTTAAAAAAGGTATAAGGTATACTTGACATTTATGACGACCCATATTCGTAATTTTTGTATAATTGCACATATTGATCACGGCAAGTCAACACTGGCTGATCGACTATTACAACTGACTGGTACGATTTCTGAACGGGAAATGACCAACCAGGTACTTGACACAATGGATCTGGAGCGTGAAAAAGGGGTTACGATTAAGGATTCTGCAGTTCGAATGGTGTATCATGCGAAGGATGGAAAAGAGTATCATTTAAATCTTATCGATACACCCGGGCATGTAGACTTTAGCTATGAGGTGAGCAGGGCTTTGTATGCCTGCGAGGGAGCCATTTTAATCGTTGATGCGACGCAAGGGATTGAAGCGCAGACATTAGCTAATTTGTATCTGGCACTTGAAGCGGATTTAGAGATCATCCCTGTGATTAATAAAATTGATCTTATTTCTGCGCAGCCTGATTCTGTAGCAGAGGCTATCAGTAATTTATTGGGAATGGACGCAGACAGCATAATTCGAATTTCAGCCAAAGATGGGGTGAATATCGAAGCCGTACTTGAGGCTGTCGTTGAAAAAGTACCACCTCCCAGAGGAAATCCTAATGCGCCTTTGAAAGCGCTTGTTTTTGATTCTCACTACGATTCATATAAAGGAGCTATTGCATATATCCGTATTGTTGAAGGGCAGATGAAAGAAACTGATGTTTTACTGGCAATGACGACTAAAACAATCATTAAACCAATAGAAATCGGATATTTCTCTCCAACAATGGAACCAACAGAAATGTTGGATAATTCAGAAGTTGGGTATATTGCTACTGGTTTGAAAACAGTTTCTGAGTGCAGGGTTGGTGACACGATCACGTTGGCAAAATCACCGGCAGAGGAAAAATTACCCGGGTATCAGAAAGTGAAACCAATGGTGTATGCAGGAATTTATCCTGTTGAAGGAGAAGATTATGCGATTCTGAAGGATTCGCTTGCCAAACTGCAATTAAATGATGCATCATTGATTTACGAGCCAGAGACATCCCAGGCTTTAAATTTCGGTTTTCGATGTGGTTTTTTGGGTCTTTTTCATATGGATATCATTCAAGAGCGTTTGGAACGGGAATACGACCTAGACATTGTTATCACAGCGCCTTCTGTTGAATACGAGGTAGAACTCCGTACTGGTAAAGTGATTGCATTGGCATCTCCCGCAGATCTTCCCGATGAAGGAGAAATAACTGAGATTCGTGAACCCTGGATGCGGCTTCAAATTTTTACTCCTACTGAATACTATGGTTCAGTGATGGAGCTTGTTACAAAGAGACGGGGCACGTTTGTTGAGCAGGAATATCCTGCACCAAACCGCGTACAATTAGTCTATGAAATTCCATTGTCAGAAATAATTGTGGATTTCTTCGATGAACTGAAATCACGGACACGTGGTTATGCTTCTATGGATTATCAATTCAAAGAGTATCGAAAGGGGGATCTGGTAAAGCTCGAAATTATGGTTTCAGGCGAACCGGTCGATGCTTTATCTACTATTGTTCATCGTGAAGATGCCTATCATCGGGGGCAGTCGCTAGTCACTAAATTGAAGAAACTGATTCCAAGGCAGATGTTTCTTGTTGCTATTCAGGCGTATTCTCAAGGGCGTGTGATTTCTCGCGCTAATGTGAAAGCTCTTCGAAAGGATGTATTGACCAAATGTTATGGCGGTGACATTTCACGAAAGCGGAAACTGCTTGAGAAGCAGAAAAAAGGGAAGAAGCGCATGAAGAAAGTGGGGAATGTTGAGATACCGCAAGAAGCTTTCATGGCTGTTCTAAGATTAGGGGATAAAAAATGAGCAAAATCGGCTTTTTCCGTAAGAACCTGATTAAATGGGTGCCAGGGGTATTATTATCGCTAATTGCTATTCTCTTTATGATATTTGCATTAGACTGGACAGGGTTTTCAACAGCGCTTAAGTCTGTGCAGTTGGTGCCTATGATATTACTTTTTTGCCTGGCAGTTCTGTCAGTTTTTTTTCGCGGTATCGCATGGCATTTTTTGCTAAGGCGAGAAGCAAGCATTGTTGATTCATTTCTTATTGAGAATGTTGGGTATCTGCTCAATAATTTTTTACCTTTACGGATGGGAGAAGTAGGCAGGGCTATCCTTATGGGACAAAAAACAGGAAAGGGTTTTTTTGAAACACTCTCAACGATTGTAATTGAACGTTTTTTTGATATTTGTTTTGCTGGAATTACTTTATTAATTGCCCTCCCTTTCTTAATTGACACGGATTTTGGCACTTCTACTCTGTTTATCACATTTGGGATTGTGGCAGTGGGATTAGGTGTGTCTTTTTGGGCAGCAAAAAGCAAAGTTAAAATCGAGAAAAAGTTGGTGCAACTCCAAGAAAAGAAACCCATTTTTGCGAAAGTGACACCCATTGTTGTATCTTTAGTGGATGGGCTGCAGGTTATGCTAGAACCAAAACGGTTTTTATCCTTTATTGGTATGATGATACTGACATGGCTGACTTATTGGGTTTCCTATTTCATTATTATTCGTCAATTTGTACCGGATGCTCCATTTTGGTGGGCATTGTTGGTTGATGGTGTAGTTGCCTTAGGTATTGCCATTCCTTCTGCGCCTGGCAGTCTGGGTGTGTGGGAAGCTTCATTCGTGGGTTCTTTAGCGGTCGTTGGTGTAGCTCAGAGTCAAGCGCTGACTGGAGCCATTTTGTTGCATTTAATTAATTATCTCAATTCAGGAATTTTTGGGTTGATTGGTTTGATTCGTTATGGCCGATCATTTTCAGATTTGTTCTCTGAAATTCAATTAAGAAAAAATCAATCTGATAAGTAAGTTTTATTAAGGAGATATTATGAGAAAATCAAAATACCTCATCACTGGTGGAGCTGGTTTCATTGGTTCAAATTTTGTATCGAGATTAATCAAACGCGGCGAAGCTGTTACCGTTTTTGATAACTTATCAAGAAAGGGCACTGAACGGAATCTATCCTGGCTTCAAAAAACCTATGGTATCCATTCTTTTCGTTTAATTCAAAAGGATATTCGTGATGCCGAAGCTGTTCGTCTCGCAGCACAAGAAGCAGATATTATTATTCACCTGGCAGGACAGGTGGCTGTTACAACTTCCGTGATTGATCCTCGAGAAGATTTTGAGATCAATGCAGGAGGGACATTTAACGTACTGGAAGGTGCAAGACTTTCTAATAACCGGCCTGTGGTTCTGTATGCTTCCACCAACAAGGTATATGGCGGAATGGAAACAGTGGATGTTCGTGAGGGAGATACTTCTTATTATTATGCTGATTTTCCGCAAGGAATTCCAGAAACGCAGAATTTAGATTTTCATTCGCCTTATGGCTGCTCAAAAGGGACCGGCGATCAATATGTTCGGGATTACGCACGTATCTATGATCTGCCTACTGTCGTTTTTCGGCAGAGCTGTATTTATGGTCCTCGACAATTTGGTATTGAAGATCAAGGATGGGTAGCCTGGTTTGTTATTGCTGCCCTGACGGATAAGAATATTACGATCTTTGGCGATGGGAAACAAGTTCGGGATGTTCTGTTTGTTGAAGATCTGCTGGATGCTTATGATGCAGCCATCGAAAATATAGATACAGCTGCTGGTCAGGTATATAATGTGGGCGGCGGGCCAGAAAATACGATGTCGATATGGGTAGAGTTCCAGAAATATCTTGAAGAATTACTGGGCAAGAAGATTGAAGTTGCTCAAGATGACTGGCGTCCAGGGGATCAATTTATATATGTCTCTGATATTCGGAAAGCGCAAAAAGAATTGGGATGGGCTCCTACTCACTCTGTTTCTGACGGGCTCGAAAAATTATTTAATTGGGTGAAAGAGAACAGCTATCTCTTCATTGAGGATAATTAAAAATGCGCATACTTGTAATGCTGACGTATTACAGACCTCATACAAGCGGTTTAACAATCTATGCTGAACGATTGAGCAGGGCGTTCGCAAAACGCGGGCATCAAGTTACAGTTTTAACATCACAATTCGACCCAAGCACTCCGCTGGAAGAAGTATCGGAAGGGGTACGGATTATGCGTGTTCCTGTTTTATTTCGAATCAGCAAAGGTGTCTTCATGCCAAAATTAGGCCGAATGGCAACGAGGCTGGTGAAGGAAAATGATGTAATTCAACTTCATCTACCCCAGTTTGATGCTGCAGGGGTCTCTCTCCGAGGGCGTATGTGGCATAAACCAACCGTAATTACTTATCATTGTGATCTAGACATGCCCCACGATATTATCAGTCAGACAGCGAATATTGTGATCAATGTTGCAAACTGGATAGCGGCACTCTTCACACATCGATTTGTAGCCTATACTGAAGATTTTAGGGATCATTCACCATACTTGAGTCGGAATAAACAAAAGGTTAAAGTTATTCAACCGCCGGTGGTGATGCCAAAAGCCGCAATAGCAGATGTGGAACAGTTTGGAAAGAAACATTCCGTAGAAGATCACTATCCGATCATTGGCATGGCAACCCGATTTGCAACTGAAAAAGGTGTGGAAGTGCTTCTGGAATCTCTTCCTTCTGTGATAGACAAATATCCAAACGCAAAGGTGCTCTATGCTGGAACTTATCAGAACGTGATGGGTGAGAAAAAATACTTTGACCGTTTATATCCTGTGATTGAAAAATATGAGAAGAAGGGCCAGTGGGAGTTCTTGGGCATTCTTACCCCAAAAGAAATGGCGATGTTTTATCCAAACCTGGATATGTTAGTTATTCCAAGTTTAAACTCGACAGAATCTTTTGGCCTTGTGCAAATTGAGGCAATGATTAATGGAACACCTTGCATTGCATCTGCACTACCGGGGGTTCGTCAACCAGTCTATCAGCATGAAATGGGGAAAGTTGTACCGATTGGTGATCATCAGGCCTTGTCTGAGGCAATATTGGAGGTTGCTGATCATAAAGAAAATTATCTAAGGGATCCAGAACCAATTCGGGAGCATTACAACCCCGAAATAGTCGCGGAGGCCTACGAAAAATTATTTATTGAAATTGATAGGGAGTTGACCCAGTAAGGTGGATTCGTACCAACCAGAATGAATTGAGTTTTTTGAAAATTCTTGTTTAACAAAAAAAATATATCAATTCAGCTTTCTATCTCTACAATTTTTATGCGACAATTACTGAAAATCTAGAAAGAAAGGTGTTCTGCACATGCATGAGCCAAGTGTACTTGATTATTTCCTCGCAAAGATTCAGTTTTGGAAAAAATCTGCTGTTGATTTTGAATTATTTTTAGCTGATAAACCTCAAGAGATTGACGATGGAGAACTGCTAAATTTCGAACAGCAGGTGCTTTATGAAAACCAGGCAGGCGAGCTTTCCACTTCCACTGTTTTAAAGAAGGAATCTCTCTTTGAACTCTCTTTGGCGTGGAAATTCATTGCTGCACTGATTTTTGCAATTGCTGGACAGAGCATGATGGAGCTCTCTGATCCCAATATAGCTATCGCTATTTTTCTATATAGTTTTTCTTTACTCTTTATTCTATGGGCGTTTGTTAAAAAGGAATTAATTTTACCCGTTATGTCTTCCTCGGATGTCGAGGATGCGAGTGATTCATTTCATCTGGGTTCCCTTTTAATTAGTCTTCCTTTTCTCCTTGCGGCATTTATTACTTTTCGCGACAATAGATTCACACTGCTCAATCTGTTTCTCTGGCTTGTCGCAATTATCCTGATAATCCATTCAGTTTGGATTCCAAACAAGAAATGGAGTCTGAAAAAATTCTTAACTGAAATTCAAAAAATTTTCAGTCGGTCTGCTGTTAATTTAAAAATTTCCTGGTGGAAAATCCTGCTCCTCTTTGTTGCAATAGTGGCTATCTTTTTCAGGTTCTATCAACTCGACTCTGTTCCGGGTGAGATGTTTAGTGATCACGCAGAAAAATTATGGGATGTACAGGATGTGTTGGACGGACAATTTTCCATCTATTTCCCTAGAAATACTGGTCGGGAAGCATTTCAGATGTATTTGACTGCCTTTATATCGCAATTTCTTGGTACAGGAATTTCGTTTTTAAGCTTAAAGATAGGCACCGCTCTTTGTGGGTTGGTGATGCTTCCCTATATTTACCTTATTGGGAAAGAACTAGGTAATAAATGGGTGGGATTATTTGCATTAATTTTCGCCAGTTTTGCTTATTGGCCGAATGTGATTGCACGAGTAGGTTTAAGATTTATTTTAACTGCCTTTTTTGCTGCACCTACGATGTATTACCTTTTACGTGGTTTACGTCGTCATCGGCGGAACGATTTTATCCTTTGCGGCGTTTTCTTGGGGTTGGGATTACATGGGTATAGCTCTTCACGCTTTGTTCCAGTTTTGATATTAGTGGCAGCCGGGATTTATTGGCTGCATCAGAAACGAGCAAGCCTTAAGCGCAACAAGGTGCTGGGAGCTGTGTTAATCATCGCCCTTGTCTCGTTTGTAATTTTTCTTCCTTTGTTTCGGTATTCACTTTCTTCCCCTGATATGTTTACCTATCGGATGAGAACGAGAATAGGAACTGCCGAAGCAGAATATCCTGGTTCACCTTTCTTAATTTTCCTTGACAATTTTTTTGATGCAAGTGTCATGATGTGGTTTGATAATGGTGGTACATGGGTGCATAGTGTTGTCTCTCGTCCCGCATTAGATTTGATAACCGCAGTTTTCTACTTTTTTGGGTTATTATTCATAATTCTTCGTTATATTAAGAAACGAAATTGGGAAGATTTATTTCTCTTAATTTCTATCCCTGTTTTATTGATGCCTTCCATATTATCTTTGGCATTTCCGGGTGAAAATCCATGCTTGAATCGAACTTCTGCGGCAATTGTTCCGGTCTTCCTGGTGGCAGGAATTGGAATGGAAGGTCTGCTTTCAAACATGCACCGACACTTTAAAACGAAACGTAAAACGATTCTTATTGGTTTTATCGCAGTGCTTTTACTTCTTTGGTCGGCTGGTTTGAATTATGATCTGGTGTTCAATCAATATAAAGAGCAGTATATGGCTAATGCATGGAATACCAGCGATCTTGGGTCAGTAATTAAGGGATTCACTGATTCTGTAGGAAATCCTGAAGCTGCCTATGTAGTACCATATGCTTATTGGGTTGATACCCGGTTGGTGGGGATCAACGCGGGGTACCCGCGGACAGACTATGCGCTTTGGCGTGATGGTATTCCAGCTACATTAGACCAAAAGGGTCCCAAATTGTTCCTGTTCAAACCTGAAGATGAGGAAACAATGCAGGCTTTGTTTGAGTCTTATCCAACAGGTCAATTGAAGCTCTATGATGACCAATATGAAGGCAGAGATTTTTATATATTCCTGACCCAATAATTAAAGGACGCGAATATGTCAATTGAAGAACAAAAACATCAAAATAGCCCGATAGAAAAAAACAGCCTTTCTGCTGAATCACAACAAAAACAGCACAAAAGTCAATGGATATGGACAGTCGTCCTAATACTCGTTCTTGCTGCCGGTGGATACGTGAGAACGGTTGGGATGGATTGGGATGATCATGAACATCTTCATCCTGATGAACGGTTCTTGACATTTGTGGTTTCTTCAATTCATCCGAATGAAAACCCGGCGGATTTCTTCAATACTTCGAAATCAACAATGAATCCAAATAATGTGGGCTATGGGTTCTTCGTTTATGGAACACTGCCGCTGTTTATTGTACGTGCTGCTGCGGATCAATTATCGGTTACTGGTTGGGATATGTATCTGGTTGGTAGATATGTATCAGCGATCTTTGATATATTGACCATTTTGATTACTTATTTGATCGGCTATAAGCTTTTTAAGAAGGAGTGGGTTGCTGTTTTGGGAGCTGCTTTTTATGCTTGTGCTGTGTTGCCAATCCAGCTTTCTCATTATTTTACTGTTGATATTCAAGCAAATTTTTTCAGTATGACAGCTTTCTATTTTGCTGTTGTGGCAATGCGCCAAAAACGTAAGCTAAATAGAAAAAATGATGAAGAGTATGAAACCTATGAGGGTGATAAAAAACCCTTAACCGATGAGTTAATACTGTGGGTTACTGGCAGATGGGAGGAAGCCATTCCATATCTTCTGTTCGGGGTTTTCTATGGCCTGGCAATGGCGAGTAAAGTTAGTGTTCTGCCAATCGCGGCATTAATTGCAATTGCAGCAATCGTATCTTATATGGGTTTATCGAATGAGGACCGTAAAGAAGCACTCCCCTTTCTTATACGAAATGTATTATTAGCTGCGGTTGTTTCAGTGATTATATTTCGTATTGGACAACCTTACGCATTTCAGGGACCCGGATTCTTCGGAATACTGCCTAACAAAGATTGGATCAATGATTTAACGAGTTTGAGCGGACAAGCAAAAGGACTGGTAGATTTTCCTCCAGCTTTACAATGGTCACGCAGACCACTTAGTTTTGGTTTTACTAATTTGATTCGATGGGGGCTTGGGCTACCGTTGGGAATATGGGCGTGGATCAGTTTTTTCTGGATGTTGTGGAAGATCATCCGATACCCATCCCGGCGATATCTGGGTTTGCTCTGGCTGTTTACTGCGGCATATTTCGTCTGGCAATCCTTAGCCTTTAATAGTATGATGCGTTATTTTATGCAAATATATGTACCTCTTTCGTTAATTGCCGCCTGGGGATTTTCCGAATTGTTTAATCTGAAATTTCAACGAAAATGGTTTCAATCTGGTTTTCGGATTCTTAGCCCAATTTTGTGCGTTGGTATTATTCTCTCGACCGCAGCATGGGCTTTTGCTTTTTCAAATATTTATACAAGGCCGGCAACCCGTGTAGAAGCCTCAGACTGGTACTTTCAAAACATATCAGGCCCAATCAATTTAAACGTTTTATTAGAAGATGGTGACGAAAAGCAGCAGGTACTCCCCTATGAAGCCGGGGTATTAATCAATTCAGAACGACCTCTGGTTTATTCTTTTCAGGCTGTAACAACTGGAACTATCTCTGAAATTCATTTAAGTCATATTCGTACTGAGTATTCTGATGGCGATCTATACCATGGCATCTATGCGGAGATTACCACTTCTTTCGACGAGGAAACTCCGGTTGGATATGGTGAATTGTTTACCGAGTTTCGCAAGGAAACGAATCAAATGGGAGATCCACAGACGATCTTTCTGGCTCAGCCAGCCTATATTGAGAAAGGGGAAGAATATTTTCTTACGTTAGAATCTGAGTCAGAAACTGCCAATTTGTCTATTGCTGGTTCAATTTATCTTGATATTCAACGCAGGGATGACGGTACTGATCAATTACAGGTACTGCCTGAAGCTGTCCATCGGATTACTGAAACGACACCAAAAACTTCGACTTTCACTTCGAAATATACGGGCCAACTTCGGAGTATTTCAATACCCAATATTGCTGATCATTTGGGTGTTATTTCTGAAAAAACACTGCAAATGCAGATTACGGATAGCAGTAATTTAGAAAATACAACTATTACAAAAGTGGTAAGCGATTTTCTGCCTGTGGGTGATCCGAAAGGTGAAGAATTCACATTTAACTTCAATCCCCCCCTCAATCTAATTGAAGGGAATATCTACTATCTAGACCTTTCTCTTGATGGAGACGGAAGCATTGCGATTTATGGCACAAAACAGGTAAATGAATCTTCTTGGGATGATGTTGTTCCACAGCGCCGAGATGGATATGATCCATTTTCTGAAACAAATGGAGTTTATCGAACAGAATTGAATTTTGAAATGTATTGGGATGATAACGAGGACAAACGAGAACGTTTTTTGAATAATCTCGAAGAAGCGGACCTCATCATGATTACGTCCAGTCGCCAGTGGGCGAACACCACCAGGGTTCCAGAACGTTATCCGATGACTTCTATGTATTATCGAGAGTTGTTGGGGTGTCCTGACGGGGAGAATATTGAACGATGTTATGAAATTGCTGAACCGGGCATGTTTACAGGGAATTTAGGATTTGAATTGATTGAAGTGTTCCAATCGAATCCAAATATTGGTGATTTTGAGATCAATGATCAACCATCAGAAGAGGCTTTCACTGTTTATGATCATCCGAAAGTTCTTTTGTTTGAAAAGACAGATGCATATGATACCGAAGCTGTGCGTCAGTTGTTCTATGCGATTGATCTTGATGCTGTGATGCATATGATTCCTGCTGAAGTTCCACAAAGAACCGCAAAGAATTTATTACTGCCTCCTGATCGATTAACTGAACAACGAGCTGGTGGTACGTGGAGCGAGTTATTTAATTCGGCATCCGTTTTAAATTCCAACCCTATTGTGGGCGGAATTGTCTGGTATATTTGCATCTTATTATTAGGATGGATAATGTATCCAGTGGTGCGAATGGCCTTCAGCGGTTTGGTGGATCGAGGTTATGCAGTTTCAAGATTCGCTGGATTATTGCTGATTGCATTATGCAGCTGGTTATTAGGTTCAGCGGCAGTGCCGGTAACAAGAATGACCGTATGGCTGGTGATTGTATTTTTGGCACTCATGAATCTGTTTGTATTTCTAAAGAATCGGGCTGAAATCATCGCCGAAATACGTGAATCGAAAAAATTATTCCTGATGATAGAGCTGGTTGCTTTATTAAGTTTTTTGGCATTCCTGCTGATTCGCTTGGGGAATCCTGATTTATGGCATCCATATAAGGGTGGCGAGAAACCAATGGATTTCTCTTACCTGAACGCAGTGATTAAGAGCACCACCTTCCCTCCTTATGATCCCTGGTTTGCGGGAGGATATATCAATTACTATTATTACGGATTTGTCATCGTGGGAATGCCCATCAAGGCTTTAGGCATTGAACCTGCAATTGCTTACAACCTGGTTCTTCCGACATTATTTAGTTGTTTTTCTCTGGCTGCCTTTACCTTTGGTTACAACGTATTAACAGTCCCTGAAAAAGGTCTCTCGAAAAAGTGGTCTGATTTCCTGAGACAGGCTCCTGTGTTCGGCGGTTTAATTGCAGTAATATTCTCATTAATTATTGGGAGTATTGGCACGATAAAGATGGTTTTCAATGGCTTGATGCGATTGGGCGGTGTAAGTGAGCCTGTTTTGTTGAACTTCTGGAACAATGCATCAGCATTCTTTAAAGGGATTGGAATGGCATTCCAGGGGAATGTACTGCCATTTTACCCGGGGGATTGGTATTGGATTCCAAGCAGGGCAATTCCGGGAGAGGCAATTACAGAATTTCCTTTCTTTACCTTCCTTTATGCTGACCTGCACGCTCATTTAATTGCGTTGCCGATCACATTGTTCGTTTTGGTATGGGGATTATCAGTATTGAGAACAAAATGGATTTTCAAAGGAGTCCACCAATGGAAAAAATTAGCCGTAAGTCTGATTATTGGTGCTGTTGCGGTTGGAGCATTACGACCTACGAATACCTGGGATTTCCCTGTTTATTTGGTGTTATCGGTTCTGATCATTGGTTATGCTCTGACTCGAAATTTTCATTATGATTTTTCAAAAACAATGGCATGGGTTCCTGAGAAATTGAGAAATGTAACCTTTGCAGGGTTAGTGAGCATTGCATTTATTCTATTATGCCTGGTGCTTTACTCCCCATTTTCCGAATGGTACGGACAGGGTTATTCATCGGTCAAATATTGGGAGGGGGATCATACCCCAATCGGTTCTTATCTCACTCATTGGAGTGTTTTTCTTTTTGTCTTACTTTCGTGGTTGGTTTACGAAATCTATGATTGGATGCGTGTTACTCCGGTTTCTTATTTGAAAACTTTGCGCCCTTATCGCTTATGGATTCAAATTGGGATGAGCATTTTACTGATGTTGCTGATTACACTTGCAATACTTGGTGTATCCATCATCTGGATTGCGCTGCCAATCGCGTTTTTGGCAGGCGTGCTTCTATTTCGACCAGGTATCAGTGATCGAAAGCGTTTGGTTTTATTTATGACAGGAACAGGCTTGGTGTTGACAATTCTTGTTGAAGTGATTGCTTTAGAAGGCGATATAGGGCGGATGAATACTGTTTTCAAATTCTATCTTCAAGCATGGGTGTTATTATCACTTTCTTCAGCAGCTGCGCTCAGTTGGTTAATTCCTGCGGTGCGAAAGAATGATGGTATATTCCCCGTCGTATTTCGGGTTGTGTTTGGGATACTATTCTTTTCTGCTCTGCTATATCCTGTAATGGCTACCAGAGATAAAATTAATGACCGGATGCAACCAGATGCGCCTCACACACTTGATGGAATGGCTTATATGGCTTTTTCATCGTACAATGACCAGGGACAAGATTATTCTCTAAGTGAAGATTATTTGGCGATTCAATGGATGCAGGAAAATATCGAAGGTTCGCCTGTTATTATTGAAGGTAATACGGTGGAATATCGTTGGGGCTCCCGCTATACGATCTATACAGGATTGCCATCTGTCGTAGGTTGGAATTGGCATCAGCGTCAGCAGCGTACGGTTGTTTCTTCTGAGCGCGTAACTGATCGAGTGGATGATGTCAAACTTTTCTATAATACAACGGATGGTGAAGAGGCGCAAGCAATATTAGAGCAATATGATGTTTCCTACATTGTCGTCGGACAGTTGGAACAAGTGTATTTCCTCCCAGAAGGACTGGAAAAATTTGATGCCTTCGATGGAAAATATTGGACAACTGTCTATCAGGTAGGGGAGACGACGATCTACAAAGTGATAGAATAAACCTATTGAATAGGAATGAATATGGGCACATTTTTCCTCTGGTATTTAGTAATTTTTCTCCTCGGTCTGATTGGGTTCCCGATCTCATTCCGTTTATTAACTAAACTTAAAGATCGAGGTTACACACTTGTAAAAAGTCTCAGTCTGCTTGTTTGGGGATACCTTTTCTGGTTATTGTGTGTTCTTGGACTGGTGCAAAATAACATCGGAGGTGTTGTCTTTGCACTTGTCGTCTATCTGGGGATTTCGATCGCCTGTTTGAATGGAAAACTACAAGAGATACGGATATGGATTCGTGACAATTATCGAATCCTCTTACTTTCAGAAGCCGTGTTTTTTATTGCATTTGCTTTGTGGACAGTTGTTCGTGCTGCAAACCCGGCATTGATTGGCACTGAAAAGCCAATGGAGCTAGCCTTTATTAATGCTATTTTGAAATCACCCACATTCCCGCCAATTGATCCCTGGTTATCAGGTTATTCAATTTCCTATTATTATTTTGGTTATGTAATTGTGAGTATGCTGATTCGAATTACTGGAACTCTCCCGACAATTGCTTTTAACCTGATGCTCTCACTTTTGTTTGGTTTGGTGGCAGTAAGTTCGTTTGGTATTCTGAACAATCTCCTACAAACCAGAAATAAGGAGAAGGATGGGGCTCATTTTTCAATTTCACAATGGCTGGCAGGTTTGCTGGGGCCGGTGTTTATTTTAATCATTGGGAATCTGGAAGGTTTTTTGGAAATGCTGCATGCAAAAGGACTTTTCTGGACTCGAAGTGCGGACGGCAGTTTCACTTCAAAATTTTGGAATTGGTTGCGTATACCGGAGATTGAACTTCCACCTACAGAGCCTTTTAGCTGGATTCCAAACCGGCAGAATGGTTATTGGTGGTGGCGTGCCTCACGGGTGCTGCAAGCTTATAAAATTAGTGGAGAACGAATCGAAATTATTGATGAGTTTCCGCAATTTTCATACATACTTGCTGACATGCACCCCCATGTTTTATCGATGCCTTTTGTATTACTGGCGGTTGGAGTCATCTTTAATATATTTCTGGCAGGTTCTAAATCAGCAGAAGGGAAAGTCGGCATTCTGTCCTGGATGCGTTCTAAATTATTCAAACGCGAAGGGATTGATTTCCAGGAAACATACGTATATTCATGGGTGAAAGACCCTATATTTTGGTTAATCGCTTTGATAGCCGGGGGGATTGCATTTTTTAATATTTGGGATTTCCCAATTTATGTTGGATTATTGTGTCTGTCCACTGTTCTCTATCAGTATTGGCAGACAGGTTGGGGGAAAGCGCGTTGGATTGAGTTCTTTGAAACAGGCATTCTCACCGGACTTGCCGGCATTCTTTTGTATTTGCCATATTATTTAGGCTTTGGTTCTCAAGCCGGGGGTGTTTTACCAAGTCTTAATTTTTATACAAGAGGCGTGTATTTCTGGATCATGTTTGGCGGTTTATTGATTCCAATTTGTGGGTGGATGATCTGGAGGAGAATTAAAACCAAAAATGAATTTAATGCAAAATTTGGGGGAATTGTTTCTGGCGGGCTGGTTTTCGGATTATGGGTGGTATCTTATCTGTTTACAGCTCTTCTGCTTGTTATTGGCGGGATGGGGGATGGCTCTGAAAAAGTTCAGGATTTACTGGGACAATTCTACTGGCTGCAGGGTGGTGTTGATGGGCGGACAATGCTGGTTCAATCCTTTGCAAACCGATTGGTTGAGCCAGGGACATGGATAACTTTACTTATTATGCTTGCACTGGTCTGGGGGTTGTTGGCAGGGATAAAACGGAAAAAGTATAACCAAGTTGATCGAAACGGCGAAAACAAATCAATGATAGCCGGGTTTGTGTTGTTACTGATCCTTTTGGGGTTGGGGTTGGCCTTAGTACCCGAATTCTTTTACTTACGGGATCAGTTTGGCACTCGAATGAACACCATTTTTAAATTCTATTTTCAAATCTGGATATTATGGGGGTTGGCTGCTTCTTTCGCACTGATCGTGCTATGGAGAGAAACCAAAGGATTTGCCAGATTAGTTATCCGCATTGCTTCGATTTTCTTAATCGGGTTGGGTCTTGCATATCCTGTCTTTGCGATTTTAAGGACGACAAATAATTTAAATCCGCAAACTTATCAGGATGGTGAATTGGTATCAGACTGGTCTTTGGATGGTGCCTTATACCGCACTCGCAATAATCCTGATGAAATGGCTGCGATAAAATGGCTGCGCGATAAAGCTCCTTTAGGTGTTGTTGCCGAGGCGGTAGGTGGAAGCTATACTGACTATGCGCGTGTAGCCACGTATTCGGGAATGCCGAATGTTCTTGGGTGGCCCGGGCATGAGAGTCAGTGGCGCGGTGGTGGAGAAGAGATGGGATCTCGTGAATCTGACATTGAATTAGTATATCGGAGCGGAAATTGGGACCAGGTTCAGATGATTCTGGATCAATATAATATTCGATATGTTTTTCTAGGTAATCTGGAACAGATCAAGTATGGGGCATCTGATAAAGTGTTTTCGATTTATTTGGCGCCTGTATTTCAAGCTGGCGACACTAAAATATTTGAATATAACCCCCTGGAATGAGGTGAAAATGCAGGAAAATAAGATTTTGATTAATAATATAAACCTTCTACCGATTATCATCGCAATATTTTTGGCTGGGATGTTCCTGCGATTTTATAAGTTAGGATCAAACCCATTAGACAATCATGAAGCCGCTTATGCGTTACAAGCGTTAGATGCGGCCTCTAACAAGAACAATTTTCCAGTTCAAACTGATCCTTTATTGGTGCTTGGTACTGCAGCGTTATTTTTCTTCTTTGAAGATAACACTTTACTGGCCCGGGTATTACCCGCATTGTTTGGGTCAGCACTGATCCTGGCTCCATTATTCTTGCAGAAGAAATACTCACCAACAGTGTTATTAATTCTTTCAATTGGGTTGGCCTTTGATCCGAGTCTCGTTGCCATGTCGAGAACTGCGGATAGCCATATTATTACGCTTGCAGTCTTTTCATTTCTCCTCATTGCGATGTTATGGGATAAGGCGATATGGTTTGGAATTCTCACTGGTCTTTTGTTATTAAGTGGCCCGAATATTGGTTTGTTGTTGTTAATTTTGTCCGGTGTGTTCATTTGGGATTGGTTCACTGGCAGGTCAATGATTCATTCTCTGCCAAACCGATTTAAAAAAATTCCCTGGAAAGCAATAGTATTGTCATTTTTTATCACTTTTCTGTTGGGTGGTACATTATTTTTACAACGTCCCGAGAGCATCAGTGCCGTTTTTATGGGGCTGAACGAATTCTTTGTTGGCTGGGTGAGCACCGAATCTAACTTATCAATTTCCCAAATTGGCATTGTGTTGATTGCATATGAGCTCTTTGTCATAGTTTTTGGACTATGGGGAATAGTTTATTTTTCACGTCAGAAGGAAAAAAAGCAGTTGAACCTCTTACATTGGCTGATAATAGCGTTATTCCTTGTGACATTATTTCCAGCCAGAACAGCGGGGGATTTGATCTGGGTACTTGTTCCTTTGTGGGTTTTTGCTGCTATGCAAATTGAAAGAATAATACAAGTATTTAAAAAGATTAATTGGATCGCTATCGGGTTAGGTATATTCTATTTGGTTTTATTGTGTTTTATAATTCTAAATTGGGTCAGTATAGTGAACAACCAATTTGATCAGCAACAGGTTGTTTTACGATGGTTATTAATCGGTGGTTCGATTCTCCTAATAGTGCTTGTAGCTTTTATGGTCAATTATGGGTGGGGGATGTCTTTCGGTACAAATGCTTTGCTGACGGCAGTATTTGTGTTTTTGATAGGGTTTAGTCTTCTTCCTGCAATATGGTCATCTACTTTCTTAGGAAATCGCCCCGATCTTGAGTTCTGGAGGTTTGCGCCTTTTCCAGGACAATCAGCTTATCTTAAAGAAACGATCGATGATTTGTCGGAGTGGAATCATGGCGACAATGAAAGCCTGGAGATTGTTACGGTGGGAGTGAATGATCCTTCATTAAAGTGGTTATTGCGAGAGTATAGGGTCAATTATGTTTCTGGTTTGGCACCTGCCACGTCACCTGAAATTATTATTACTCCCATTTATGAGAGCGGAGGGTGGAATGCGTCTTATACTGGACAAGATTTTGCCATCAGGCAATATCCTAATTGGTCACTGTTATTTTCACAAGAATGGCAGCAATGGTATTTACATCGGAATGTGGATGTAACGAGAGAATTGGTCATTCTTTGGACGCGAACGGACATTTTTCCTGGTAGTAGTATTCCTGGTGTTGAAGACTGATTCAACAAAACTTTTACAGGTAAAAGGAAGCATAAGTAATGAGCAAAACGCTGACAATTGCAATTGATGGCCCGGCTGCATCTGGAAAATCAACCGTGGCAGAGATATTGGCTGAAAAATTAAATCTTTTATACCTTGATACAGGAGCAATGTACCGGGCAGTTACACTGGCAGCCCTCATTCAGTTAAATGGGGTCGCTGATGAGATGCGAGTCTCAGACCTTTCAAAAAAGATTAAGATTGATATCCAACCTGCTGATAAAAGAGATTGTCGAATGAATGTTGTACTGCTGGATGGAGTTGATGTTACCCGAGATATCCGATCCTGCGAAGTAAACGACAATGTTTCAGCCGTTTCTGCTTATCCGCTCGTAAGGGATGAAATGACGCGTCAGCAACGAAGGATAGGTCATCGGGGAAATGTGGTGATGGTTGGACGTGATATAGGAACGATTGTGATGCCCGATGCTGATTTGAAGTTTTATATCGAAGCTTCTGCTGAAGTACGTGCTGAACGACGTCATCTCGAGGTCAGCCAACGTGGCGGCAAAGAAACCTATGATGAGATATTGTCTTCTTTAAAAAAGCGAGATGAAATTGATTCCAATCGAATTATAGCTCCGTTAAAGCCAGCGGAAGACGCGATAATTATTAATACAGATCATCTTACAAAGGATGAAGTTATCGATAAATTGCTGAATTATTGTGAGCAATGGTCATTAGAAAACGAGGGAATATAATTATGACAACTATGAAATTATTATCCTGGAATGTGAATGGTATCCGATCAATTCATAAGAAAGGCGCGCTAACCGAGTATATTAATCTGGGTGCTGATATATTATGTATTCAAGAGACAAAAGCACAGGTTCAACAACTTGGCGAAGATATTACTATCTTTGATGGCTATCGATCTTACTTTTCTGATGCAGAAAGAAAGGGATACAGCGGGGTTTCGATTTATACAAAACCGGTGCCATTAGCGATTGAAACCGGGATGGGTATCGAACGGTTTGACAGTGAAGGACGAACTTTATTGGCAGATTACGGTGATTTTGTGCTTTTGAATCATTACTACCCCAATGGAAAAGCATCAAGTGAACGGTTGAATTATAAAATGGATTTTTACGAGGCATGTCTGGAATTCACGGATAAGCTGGTTGCTGCCGGAAAAAATGTTATCATCTGCGGCGATGTGAATACAGCGCATACTCCGATTGACCTGGCCCGTCCAAAAGCTAACGAAGATATTTCTGGGTTTTTACCTGAAGAACGAGCATGGATCGATACATTCTTGAGCCATGGCTATGTAGATACTTTTAGAATGTTTCATCCTGAAGAGCCAGATCAATATTCATGGTGGAGTTTTCGATCAGGTGCAAGAAAACGGAATGTTGGCTGGCGGATTGATTACTTTTTCGTCAATGAGGCCTATCAAAGTCATATCAAGGATGCATTCATTTTAAATGAATTTGTTGGGTCAGACCATTGTCCAATTGGGATAGAACTGGAAATTTAGCAGAAGACACGGAGATTAAGGATGAAACAGCGAAAATTTATTTTGATAATGTTGGGATTTTTATTGATAATCGGAGTTTCCTGCACTCTGACGGATATTATTTCTCACTCGGATAATGAACCCGAAGCAGCTGAGGCGCTTACAGAGATTGAAGTGCAGCTAACTGAGATGGCGATAGAGGATGAACAAGAGGCGGCAGAAACATCCGCACCAACGAAATTACCACAGGCTACTAATACTCCTGAACCAACAAAACCTCCATTGCCTACAAACACGCCAGCTCCCACGATTACGGTGGCTCCTTCAAATTCAGGTTTAATTACAGAAAAAGATTATTATACAGAATTTGAAACGGATGATGGTTGGTACGATTTTTACATCTCACCTGAGGCGCATCCAGAATATGATCTTGAGTACACTGGAGCAGGGGTGGATGTTTTCGTGGAGACACCAAATACCTATGTTTATATGCTGCAGGAGGATTTGTGGTATGACCGGGGGGATGATCTTTACCTGGAAGCGGAAATTGCGACAGTAAGTGGGCCATATGATAATAATCTTGCCCTTATTTTTCGGGTGACTGAATCAGGTTGGTATGAATTTGCGATTCGTACCAATGGGTATTGGGATTTTTGGAGCTATGATGCCAATGATAAGAGCTATAAGTATCTTGACGGCGGTGGTTCATGGAGCATAAATATGAAACATAAAACCAATAGCATTGGGCTTTTAGCACAAGGAGATAAGTTTACAATTTTCATCAACGGCACCGAGACCAAAGATATTTACAATGATCAATATACTGAAGGCAGTGTTGGTTTAGCTGTGTCCAGTTTGGAAGTCGGAGAAGTGATGTTTGAGGTGAGAAATTTTGGGGCGGTTAATGATCTTTCTTTAGCAGGCTTCGATTAAAGCAAATTTTATTTGATGATTAGATTATTATAAGGCTTCCATGTTGCGGCTGGCCAGAATATTGATACCTGAATCCAGAACGTTTTCCAGAATGATCTGATCCATTTTAATAGGTGTTGTAACTTCAACTTTTCGGATCTCACTCAACAGATCCTTAATTTTTGGTTTGGGAAATGGCGCTGATGTGTAAACAGGCAGCAATGGATGCAGGCCATTTATTACTTTAACAGTTGTGGCTACCATTCGGCGGGGATCAGTCAATTCTTGTTTTGCGTAATCTACACCGCGTTTGCACCCAGCAGTGATGTGAACAAATGTATCATCTTCTCTGACGACTTTGAGCACACATCCTTTAGGGCAGACTGTACAGATAAAACTGTCTTCTCTGGTGGCCATAAATTCTCCTATCTTTCGATGACATCTACGGTCAGGCTGGTTGCCTGTTTTACTTGATCATAATATTTCGATCGAAGCTTTACAGTGATCATCTCGCCGGGACGGACGTAGGGTTCAGATTTTTTAGCAATCACCTCTTGTCCATTTGTTATTTGGATACGAACAGGCGCTTCAACAGGTATTTTTACGCGGAGCTGCAAATTAATATCTTTTTCAGCAAGATTGTCTTTAATAATTTTCTGAGGAACGACATAGCGAACGTTCTCTCCAGCGAGTGTTGGAATGGTGGGTAGATCGCGCTTCTTCTCTGTAATAGCAAATTTGGCGGAATTTTCACCGGCAATGAAACCTGCTCTAGTTACCCAATCAGCGAGATCGTAAACGTGAACCACGTTGCCAGCGGCAAAAATGCCGGGCACATTGGTTTGATAGGTATCATCAACAACTGGACCGCCGATCACTGGGTCAATTATGACGCCTGCTTTGCGAGATAGTTCGTTTTCAGGTATGAGCCCAACAGATAAAAGCAAAGTGTCACAGGGAATGATTTCTTCTGTGCCGGCGATGGGTTTAAAACTGTCATCCACGCGAGTTGTTTCGATGGCTTCGACGCGATCTTTGCCAATAATTCTCTTTACGGTATGCTGCAATTGAAGTGGGATATCAAAATCTAAAAGACACTGTACATAGTTTCGGGAAAGGCCGGAAAGGAAGGGCATGAGCTCAAGAACACGCTCTACTTTCGCACCTTCAAAGGTCAAACGGCGTGCCATAATCATGCCGATGTCGCCAGAGCCGAGGATCACAAAATTTTTGCCGGGCATATAACCCTCGATATTAACCCAGCGTTGGGCGGTGCCAGCGGTGAAAACGCCCGATGGTCTGGAACCAGGAAGCTGGATTTGAGCACGGGTACGTTCTCGGCAGCCCATTGCCAATACGATTGATCGAGCCTGGATTTCAAGAATGCCGAAATTTTTGTTTGTAGCATAAATTTTGCGTTGGGGTGAGATGTCCAACACCATGGTTTTTGTTAAGAATTCAACACCCAGTGCTTCTGCATCCGCAATGAAGCGGTGGGCATAAGAAGGGCCAGGGAGGTCCTCACCCAAAATTTCCATCCCAAAGCCGTTATGGATGCATTGGAGTAAAATTCCACCCGGTTCAATATCTCGTTCGAGGATTAATACATCATCAGCACCAGTCTTTTTAGCTGCAATTCCTGCAGCAATACCACCCGGGCCGCTGCCTATGATGATGACGTCATATATTTTTTTAATCATCATGACAGTTCCTCAGTATTCTTTGTTTTCCGATAAAGAAATTCGGAACCCTGCCCTTTTTTTGTAATCTCAGTGGGTGATAATCCTAATTCGCGAGAGAGGATTTCTACAACCAGGGGCATATCAAAACCGCCCTGACAGCGTCCAGTGCCTAACCAGGTTCTGCGTTTGATCGCATCATAGTTCGTGGCGGGTATAGGACTGTGAATTTCGGCTATGATCTCTCCCTCTGTTACCATCTCACAACGGCAGATAATTCGTCCATAGCGAGGATCAAGTTGAATCAATTCTTTTTGTTCCTCTCGATTGAGTTCGCTGAAACGAGGTCGGGCAGGTCGAATAGGTTGGTAGTCAGTCTTTTTGATAAAATTCTCACCAGCGTCCTTCATCAGAGCCACTACATATTCAGCAATAGCCGGCGCTGAACTGAGACCGGGTGATTCAATTCCGCCAAGATTCACAAAACCAGAGACGGTTTCAGGAATTTCAATAACGAAATCATTGGGGTAATCGATACCGGGTGTTTCGCATACCGCATTTCCTCCAGCTCGCAATCCAGCATAAGCTGCAATGATATGCTTTGAATTGAGGGATGGAACGAGTTTTTTGGCACCTTTCCAAATTTCGTCAAGGCCTTCTGATGTTACTGATGTGTCTGTTTTATCATCAATGATCTCAGTGTTGGGGCCGATCAAAGCATTTCCATGTACTGTGGCAGCAACCAGGATACCTTTGCTAATATCATTCGGCACTGGGAAAAGAATAGAGTTGATTTCCAATCCTTCACGGTCAATGATGAAATATTCACCGCGGCGAGGTGCAATATTAAATTCAGGGCGAACGCCGGCTTTATGCATAACAACATCAGAATATAAGCCTGCAGCGTTAATTGCCCATCGGCATTGGAAATCACCCTGGTTTGTCTGCACTCCAACGATTCGATTCTCTTTGAAAAGGAAATCTTGAAAAGCCGTGTTGAGCTTAACCACAACACCATTCATAACAGCATTCTCTGCTGCTGCTATTGTTGCTGCAAATGTGTCGCAAATGCCGCCTGTAGGTGCCCAGAGGGCCGCTGTGACATCAGGGTTGATAAGGGGTTCCTTTGCTATTAATTCATTGCTGGTGATGATTTTTAATCCTGGAACACCATTCTTCTTGCCGCGCTCCAGCAAGTCCTCCAACCTGGCAATTTCCTTTTTGTTAATGGCAACGACATAATCACCACTTCGCGTAAAAGGTATATTTAATTCACTGGCAAAATTGTCCCACATTGGTGAAGCAGCCACATTCATTTTTGCTTTTAAAGTGCCTGTAACGGCATCATAACCAGCATGAACAAGTGCTGAGTTTGCTGAGCTGGTGGACATGCCGATATCCGTTTCTTTTTCAAGCAGGAGGATTCTTAGTTTGTATTTGGAGAGTGTGCGCGCAATTGTTGCGCCAATAATTCCTCCACCGATGATAATGATATCAAACTGTTCCATCAATTCAATCTTTCCTAGTAATATTTTTCGTTGTGATACAGGCGAAAAAGCCCTTTTCTTTTGTACAATTTTACCACTATAAAAAGGGCATATATTTTTTAAGAGAGAAAGCAGGATGGGGTTATTTCAAATGGTTAAAACGAAAAAATTAACATCAATCCTAGATAATAATTTCTTAAATATTATATAATGTCCAAACAAAGTATCGTTGAGAAAAGGAGTAATTAAGATGAAAAGTTTATCCAAAAGTTTTCCAATGTTGCGAGAATTCGCGGAGCTTGTACCGATTATTGATTGTCATGATCATACATTAAAACCCGGCCCAAGATTTTTGGACCCGATTCACGCTCTGGTTGAGGGATATTTTGCCACCGATTTATGGAGTGTTAGCTCAGATAATGACATTCAATACGTATTAAATTCAAAAATACCATGGCGAGAACGCTGGCCCTTGTTCAAGGAATTATGGGATTTAGCAAAAAACACCGGCTATGGTCAAGTTATAAAAAGTGTTCTTAGAGAATTCTATAATATTGATGAATTAACATTTGAGGGGATGGAAGAAATTGAGAAAAAAATGCCCAATCTTGAAGACCCTGCAGTTTTTGATTCAATTTTGGAAAAGGCAAATATCACTTTACGCATCTGCGACATCTTCAATGATGGTAGTTCTTTAGATGTAATCACGGTTCCAGGAACTGAAAACACACTTGCATTACCACCGCGTGGTAGAATGGTGATTTCTCTACCGCATTTTCATTCTATTTGCAGTTACGATGATATTCAAACCCGAATGGCTCCCCTGAATCGAGTATGCACAAAAACCCTTGATGATTATGTTACAGGTTGTTACGAAATTTTCCAACAATTTAAAGAACTTGGTGCGGTTGCTTTTAAAGATCAAACTCCATATAACAAATCTATCTCATTCAGTAATCCGACCCGGGCTGAAGCAGAGAAGGTTTTCAATTGGATAGTTTCTGACCCAAGGAGAAAGGCTTCATATCCTGACCAGTTGAAGCCCTTAGATGACTATTTATTCCACCGATTCTTGGATATGGCTGCAGATATGGATTTGCCTGTGCAGTTGCATACTGGTCTACTTGCTGGAATTCGTCATGATGTATCAAAAGCCAATGCGATTTTATTGCGGCCTGTTTTAGAGCTTCATAGAGATGTTAAATTTGACCTTTTCCATGGGAATTGGCCTTATTCCGGTGAATGGTTATTCCTGGGAAAAAATTATCCGAACGTTTATCTAAACTTCTGCTGGGTAAATACGATCGATCCAATCTATTCTCAGCGTTTATTTCAACAGGCAGTAAGCAGCTTGCCTCACGGTAAAATTTTTGGGTATGGGTCAGATTATGTTGGTTATGCAACGCATGCATGGGCCCATTCTCAGTTGGCGAAGGATAATATTGCGATTGCACTGTCAGATCTGGTTGATATGGAATACCTGTCTATGAAAGAGGCGAAAGATATCATTAAAGCATGGCTCTATGACAACCCAAATCGGGTCTTTAAACTCGGGTTGCCAGATTTGCATTTTAGTCAGGAGGGATAGGTAAATATGTTAGAGCAAGTTAAGGTGATGGTGCAAGTTGCAATTGTTGTTCGTGATGTTGAAAAGAAAGCCAAAGCGTTTGCAGAATTTTTCGGTGTTGATGTTCCAAAATGGAAGATGACAGGTAGTTTTGAAGAATCAAACATACAGTTTAATGGAAATGCAACACATGCGAGAGCGAAGTTAGCTTTTTTCAATCTAGAGAATATCCAGATAGAGCTAATTGAACCGGTTGATCGTCCCAGTACTTGGGGAACCTTTTTGGATATAAAGGGGGAAGGAATTCACCATATAGCCTTTCATGTACCAAACATAGAAAATGAAATCGTTCGTTTAGAGGGGATGGGACTTACCTTGGAACAGACCGGTGATTTCAATGGCGGAAGCTATGCATATTTAAATGGACAAGAAAAGCTGGGCGCGATTATTGAATTGCTGGCTGATGTCTAAAAGGGATTATTAATATTTATCGCTGGTTTATTCAAATCCAATCGAATGTGCCAGCTTCTATTGACCAAGTACCCAGGTATAAAGGTTAAAAGGTTTTCGGATATCCAGTAATGTCACGGATTTCTTCGTAGAGGGGTTTTAGTTGTTTATACATTTTTAAATAAACCCGATTATAAAGATCAGAATATATTTTGTGGTTTTCTTTGTTCGGATCGATATAATGTCCTATTCCTGTCATTTCTTTAACTGCGATTTCGAAATCCGAGTGGAAACCAAGTCCGACTGCTATATCAATCGCTGCTCCAAGGCCACTGGTTTCGTATATTGAGGGAACAGCTGTTGGGATGCCAAAAATATCTGCGGTGATCTGAACTGCTTCTGGCGATTGGCTGCCGCCACCAGAAATTACTATCTGCTTAATTGGGATATGTGTTCGTTTAACGGTTCTGTCCATTCCTTCACGAAGCGCATAACCAAGTCCCTCAACAATGGCACGATACAGGTGGGCACGCGTATGGATATCTCCAAAACCAATAACAGCCCCTTTTGCTTCTGGTCCCGGCACTTTTACCCCAGGAGACCAATAAGGCTGTAACATAAGGCCCATTGCTCCGGGAGGCGCAGCGTTCAGGAGTTCATCAAATAATTCCTCTGTTTGAATATTTCGCTGTGATGCCAGACGCTGTTCGGATTGAGCAAATTCCCGTTTAAACCATTCAATCATCCAGTAACCCCGGTAGATCTGGATTTCAAGGCTATAGCGATGTGGTACAGCAGCTGGATAGGGAGGGACGAGGGGGATCACTTCGTAATATTTTTTATGGATTGTGTTGATTGTGGCAGTAGTTCCAAAAGATAAACAGGCAATATCTGGAGACAGACAACCCGAACCAAGAACCTCACAGGCTTTATCAGCAGCCGCTGAAACAACAGGTGTGCCTTCAGGGATGCCAGTTGCATGTGAAGCTGTTTTTGTAATTTGTCCAATTATTTCACCGGGGGAAACCAATTCTGGAAGCATGTCTTTTGTCAAAGCAGGGCAGGCTTTCCATTTCCAATCACTTGGTTTGCACCATGTAAGAGCCTTGTAGTCAAAAGGGATATACCCTACTTGACTGGCAACTGAATCGACGATTCTTCCGACAAGTTTATTGAGAATAAAAGCCGACAAGAAGATAAATTTGTCCGTTTGTGTCCATATCTCGGGTTGGTTTTCGGCTATCCAATTTGCTTCTGCCTGGGTTTGAAAATAATTTGTGGTTTCACGAATTCCGCTAATATCAAAAAGCAATCCCCATAATCCACCGATAGGTTTGAAATGATTCGCCTGACGCTGGTCCAGCCAATGAATTGCAGGTCGGAGTGGATTGCCGTTTTTATCGAGATTTATTAATGTAGAGCGTTGGGTTGTTAATGCAACCCCTGCAATGTCGCTCGGATTGATACTATTTTCTAAAATTACACCCTGGCAGGCTTCACAGATTTTCAACCAAAAATAATCAGGATCTTGTTCTGCCCAACCCGGATGGGGTGAGACATAGGCAGTGATCTTCACTTTTTTCTTAGCGATCAAGCTTCCATCTGGTTTAAAGATCAAGGCACGCACACTTTGTGTACCGTTGTCGATTGCAAGTAAATAGTCACCGGCCATTGGAATTACTCCTTTGTATGGTTCAGTCCTAATGGTTCTACATTGATGTTTCTATGTTTTGGCTTATTTTAATACAGAATTAAAAATATCTAATAACGTAATCTATGATGCAAGTATATCATTCTTAAAAAGACGGAAATGCGGTCGCGATTCTCAAGTAAATTCACCTATCACTTCGTATTAACAGTGAAAAGTGGTTGGATTTATTGCAGGTATTCGCATTTTTATAGTTGACTTCCCTGATTTTTCCTGAGACTATTTTTAGAAGCATGCTCATAAATGGGGATGCGACTGATCCAGGAAAAAACATAAAACGTATAGCTGCCCGAAAATAAAATGTTCGCATCAGAATGAACCATTTGAACTATGCTACAATGACTACTAATTATTTTAAAAAAAATCAGGTCATTAGGATGGAGGACACGTTATTTGTCCATTCACACATCACAATCATTAAAGCAATTAGGCCGGGTGGCCATTTTTATGGATTACGAGAATTTTTTCAATTCTTTGAAGAAACAAAATAAGACCTTCCAGAATATTTATGGTTTTGCACCTAAGATGGATTTTATCCACATGGTTGATTATATTGAGAGGGAAATTGGACAAGTTGCGGTGGAAGACTTTATTGTGGTTGCGAATTTTTCTCATTATGATGGTCAAAAAGGTGGACTAAATAAAGTCTCAACGCAAATACATGTGGACAGCTTTGAAGATCGGATTACAAGGAAAGAAAAACAACGTTCTCCGGGGAAAAAGTATGTAATCGATAATTTTGCTGATGCGCGATTAGCTTATGAGATTGGTTATCATGCGGCAAAACATTTGGCTGATAAATATATTATCGCTTCAGGCGATAAGTTTTTTCTTGCTCCAGCACGGGCATTAAGAGAGAGCGGAGTTGATGTTTATTTTTTGGTATCTGATGTGGCAAAAACTGCAATCATGATTAAACAAGAATTTCCTACGGTTTTATTTACTGATACTCAACCGAATCCAAAAAAACAAAAAGAAAATAGTCAGGAAGATAGTGATAAAGATGATCTGCGCGTGGAAGAGACGCCGGTTGAAGAATTTTGCAGCTTATTATCAAATCTACGACAAGGATTAAGAAGCGGAATTCCAAGCACTCTCATTCTCTCTTTTTATCCATTTGATAATGCAAAAAGGTTATTAAATAAGGCCCGGGGAGAAGGAATAGTCGATGTATGGGAAAGCGATATAGGGGTTCAATGCGTTTCCTTGCAAAATGAAAGGCTATGCAATACTGTGCAGAAGGTGGGAATTCGCGAAGGATTATGTGAGAAGAGTGAAATATTATATATGTTGCGAGTAGCTGAGTTTCAGAATCTAAAAATTGAAACGCTGGCCGATTGGCGAAAGGGCCTGATGCAGCTCACTGATTATAGTAACAGGGAAATTAAAGGGTGGCTTGAAAAGATTCAAAAGGCAGGGTTACTCCATAAATATGATTTCCATAGGTTAGACTTTTCTTATGAGAATGTGATGCAGTTTATCGAAAGTTAAGATGTAAGCTTTAGTATTTACTGGTTTAAAAGAAAGAAACCCAACAAAATAGTGTTAAGTTTCTTTTTTACTGGGACATTCCATTAGTGAAAGCCCATTTGTAGTTGAGAGTAAAAAAATTAATCAGCGGGTGCAGCTGCACTCTGTTTGGTTTCAAAGGGGTTGTAAGCCGTTTCCATCTGGCTGCGAAATTGGTTTGTGTAGAGTTGGAAATATTTACCCTGCTGTTTAATCAATTCTGCATGAGTGCCCATCTCTGCAATTTCACCATTTTCGATCACAAGAATGCGATCTGCATTTTTAATGGTTGAGAGTCGGTGAGCAATAATGAAACTTGTGGAGCGTTTTAGCAGACGATCCATTGCCTTTTGAATGAGTGATTCTGTGAGTGTGTCTACCGAGCTGGTTGCCTCATCCATGATAAAAATATCAGGTTCTGCCAAAATGGCTCTTGCCAGACTGATTAATTGCTTTTGTCCGACAGACAATAAGCTTCCACCTTCACCAACCTCCTCGTTATAGTTTTTTGGAATCTTCATAATGAAATTGTGGGCTCCTGCCAATTTTGATGCCTTAAATATCTCTTCATCAGAGGCATCTAATTTACCATACCGAATATTTTCTTTGATGCTCCCTGAAAAGAGGTGGGGTGTTTGTAAAACAATGCCCAACTTTGATTGAATGCTATGGAGTGTGTAATCACGATAATCTCGACCATTTATTAAAATACTGCCCTCTTTTGGTTCGTAGAATCTGGCAAGTAAGTTGACGGTTGTTGTTTTCCCACCACCTGTTGGACCAACCAATGCGATTGTTTCTCCCTTCTTGACTTTCAAGTTGAAATTCTTTAGTACTGGCACCTTTTCTTCATCGTCATCGTACCAGAATGTGACATTTTTATATTCAATGTCTCCGAGAATGTCATCAGGGGAAAAAGCCTTCTCTGTGTTTACGATCGCTGGAACAGAGTCAACCAGTGAGTAAATTCGTTCGGCGGAAGCAATTGACAATTGCATTTCTGCAAAGATACGCGCCATGTCGAAAATTGGCCACATCATGAAAGTGACATAAGATATGAAGGCCTGAATACTACCGATTGTCATCAATCCAATTCCATTTTCAAATTGCCAACCGCTGAAATATATTACTGCGGCAAGGGTGAATGAGGAGAGTATTTGAATGGCCGGCAGGAAGAGAGCGCTGAGAATCGCAGCTCTGACTGAGGCTTTGTACATTTCGGAACTCTCTGCTTTAAATTCATTCAGGGTTCTTTGTTCTTGTCCTAATGCCTTAATGACACGAACTCCAGTAATCATCTCGTTGTATTTCCCTGTAAGCTTCGAATTTTGCTTCCTTACTTTTCGATATTGATGAAGAATGCCTGTTCGAAATTTTATTGCTACAAATATTAAAATGGGGACACTGAGAAGAACAAGAATTGCCAGTTTCCAATTTAGTGTGAACATGAAAATCAGGGCGATGCTGATGTTCATAACGCCCCAAAAAGAGTCGATTATACCCCATGTAAGAAGATCTGATACTCGTTGGATGTCTGATGTAAGTCTTGACATAATCCAGCCGACAGGCGTCACGCTATAATAAGACAGCGAAAGTTTTTGGAGGTGGGCGAATAATTTCTTTCGTAAATTGAACTGCACTTTTTCGCCGACTACACCAGCAAGAAGAATAAATGCAAATACACAGATCGCTTGAAAAATAATTAAACCACCATATTGGGCGAGTAGATGGCGAATTCGGTCACTGTTCCCTGCGATAATGCCTTCATCGATAATTTGTTTATTTATATAAGTAAAGGTTGAGTCAAATAAGGCAGTCAGTCCGATGGATACTAAGATACCAAGAACAGGTAGCCACAATGGCCGCAGCTCTTTGATCAACCTGAGGAGAGTTTTCCCATTGAAGGAGGTCTCAAACTCTTCTTCTTCAAAATAATTAACTGACACTTGAAATCTCCTTTTGTAATTCATCTTCAATCATTGTCTGAACTTTAAAAATATTTCGATAAATGCCATCCAATTCCAATAATTCGACATGTGTTCCGCTTTGGACAACTTTTCCATTATCCAACACAAGGATTAAATCAGCATTCATGATGCTTTGTATTCTGTGGGCAATGATAAACGTTGTGCGATTTTCCATGAGATTATTTAGTGCATTTCGAATCTGTGATTCTGTTTCTGTATCCACAGAGGAGGTTGAGTCATCCATAATAAGAATTTTTGGGTTTCTCAATAATATTCGAGCAATAGCAACGCGTTGTTTTTGTCCACCGGATAGTGTCACACCTTTTTCACCGACCAGTGTGTCGTATCCATGGGGAAAGGTAAGGATTACCTTATGAATGGCAGCCGCTTTTGCTGCTTTAACAATATCATCTTCAGAAACATCTTGATTAACACCAAACAAAATATTATCGCGTAGGGATCGGGAAAACAGAAATGGTTCTTGCTCAACAGTGCCAATGTGCTGGCGTAGGAATCGTCTGGGATAGCGATTCAATTCGACATCGTCTAATTTTATGGACCCTTTTGTATATTCAAAGAAGCGTGGAAGAAGGTTTACCAAGGTTGTTTTTCCTGATCCAGTAGACCCAAGCAGGGCAATTGAATGACCGGCTTTTACTGAAAAGCTGATATTTTCAAGGATTGGGTGTCCATCTTCGTATGAGAAGCCAACATTATTAAAAGAGACATCTCCCTTGATGTGTTCGGGCTGGTAATCCCCCTGATCAAGGGGTTCACGCTTCTCTTTGATGATAGAGCAGACGCGGTCATAAGAAACAAAGCCGCGCGACATCTCGACAATGAGGCGGCCTAAATTTCTCATTGGAAAAATAAGCCAGATGAGCATACCTGCATATGCCAAATAGGTTCCTATTGTAATTTCTCCATTCAATGCCATCATTCCACCGACAAAATATCCAATGATGATTTGAAACCCGCAGAGAATGTCAGAAACTGGCCAGAATAATGAATGCATCTTGTTTAAAAGAAGGCCGGCTTTATACTTTTCGATATTGTTTTTACCAAACTTTATAATTTCATGCTCCTGTCTCGCAAATGCTTTAACAACGCGAACTCCGGAGAGATTCTCCTGTAAGGTTGTGGATAATGCAGCGTCTTTTTCCTGGTAATCTTTATACTTTCTTGAGATTCGTTTAAAGAAAAAGGCCGAAATCATCACAATAAAAGGAATAATCACAATTGAGAATAAAGCCAATTTTACATTCAATGATAAAATGGCAACGAAGTTGACGATAAAGAATATCAACGTCCTAGCAATGCCTATTGCATTTTGCGCAAAGAATCGACGCAATGTATCTACATCTGAAGTTGTTTTCTGTATCAATTCCCCTGTACTACTTTCGTTATGGTATTTGTAGGTTAAGTTTTGAATATGATCAAAAAGGAAATTGCGCAGTCGTTTTGTTGAACCTTCAGAGACTTCAGCAGTGAATCGTCCGCTAAAATAATTGGTACCACCTGTAATCAAAGTGAGTAAAATAATCGAAGCAGAAATCGGGAATAAGCCAACTTGAGCTGTTCCAAGAGTAAGATAATCATCAACAAAGTACTGCAGTATAAAGTATTGAGCAGTGCGTGCCATCGTAGATAGACTTATCGCAATCGTGGCAATGATGTATTTAAGCTCATAGCCTTTCATGATTCTGAAAATTCCAACTAATTTTCTTTTGTGGAGAATATTGATCAAATCATAGTCATTATTTTTCGTTGCTTCCAAGATTTTCCTCCCAAAAATTGTATCCATCATAAAAAAAGTGCCGAAGAAATTTTCTGCGGCACAAAAATTTATAAAAAAACCGCAGGTACCCTTTTTTGTACCTACGGATGGCTGCTCTCGCTCGTTATGGAAAAATGTAGTTTATACTACATCCCAAAGGCACATTACAGGTGAAACGTTATTATTTCTTGCTTTGATTGTAACCACGTAACACGCCTCCTTTCTTCTTAATATAAATCCTCAACTAGTTTACATGGTTTTAATTAATTAGTCAAGAATTTTTAAGAATGGAAAATTTGTTCTCATTATGTTGATGGCGATGACTATGTTGTATATACGATCTATGAGGAATTTAGAAAATTCTATTATCCTGTTTCGTAATCGGGTATAATTTCCAGTATGAAAAATGAAGAAAATGCTCTTAACAAAGAGGAAATATTGCCTGAGGCATCGGCCAAGGGTAAGAATAAGAATCAAATCGGACGGGTAATATTTATTAGTTCAATTATATTTCTCTTATTCTTGACTGCAGGAACCCTGGCAGGATACCAGGGCGGTATAAATTTACGGGTAAAGAATTATGAAGGTCAGGTAGCTGTTGCTGCCGCCACACAGTACCAATATGGGGTAATTGATCTTGAAGAAGGACGGTATGATATTGCTCGTCAACGATTTGAGTACGTGATTGGGTTAGATCCCAAATTCCCTGGTGCCGCAGAGAAACTCCAGGAAGCTCTGTTGAATTCATCACTAGAAGCAAACCCAACAGCCGCGCCGTTGCTGCCTACCGTGGTGCCTACAGAAGAAGTTATGCTTACGCCGACTCCTGACACCAGAACAGAAGAGGAGTTGATGGCATCGGTTGAAACACTATTAGCAGAGTTTGACTATGTAGCAGCAATTGGGCTATTAGATCAACTCCGAATGGGTTCTCCAGAGTATAAAACTGCCCAGGTTGATGGAATGTATTACATTGCCTACCGGAATTTGGGCGTTAAAAGAATCCTTGTTGAAGGCAATCTGGAAGGCGGCATGTATGATCTTTCGATTGCGGAAAGGTTCGGGCCTTTGGATGTTGAAGCCAATAGTTATCGAACCTATGCTCGATATTATGTAACAGGATCCAGTTTCTGGGAATTGGATTGGCGACAGGTTTCCTATTATTTTTCCCTGGTTTATAAGGCTCTACCTAATTTGATTGACGGTTCAGGTTATACAGCTACAGAGCGTTTTCGACTGTCAACCATTTATTATGGCGATGATCTCTATGAAGTAGGGGACTATTGTAAAGCTCAGGTTCAATACGAAACAGCTTATGAAATTGACCAAAATGTGGAAGGGCTATGGGAAAAAGTTGAAAAATCTCGTGAAAACTGTGCTGAACACGGTGATGCATCTGAAAAAGGGGATTAAATAAACCAGAGTACAATATGTAAAATGTAAAACACCTTCCATTCGGGAGGTGTTTTTTTATGAGAAAGAATGAATGATCAACAACGTTGATGTTCAATTATGTTAAGAAGTTCTTTCTTGCAGATTGTCCGGAACCCCAAATAGATCATACGGTTCAGCTTCTGTGATAGTTACCTCAATCATATCGCCGGTATTAAATTGTCCGTTTATAAATACGAGGCCATCAATTTCTGGGGCGTCTCTATATGAACGCCCGATCGAGATGTTTTGTTCAGAATCGTTTCCCTCAATAAGAACAGTTAGTGATTTTCCAATCCACTCCTGGTTCTTTTCAAGCGAAATTTGCTGCTGAATAACCATTAACTGGTCGATTCGATCCTGTTTAACTTTCTCAGGAACAGGGTCGCCTAATGGCGCGCTGGGGGTACCGGTCTCATAGAAGAATGGGAAGACTCCCAGGCGATCGAAACGCATCTCTTTTATAAAATCTAAAAGAACCGAAAATTCTTTTTCTCCTTCACCCGGGTAACCTACGATGAATGTAGTTCTTAGTGATAAGTCAGGTATTTCACTACGGAGTTTTAATAAATTATCATGAGTCTTTTCAATATTTGCAGGACGTTGCATGCTCTTTAGAATCTTTGGGTCGGCATGTTGAAGGGGAATATCAAGATATGGGAGGAATCGCTGGTTGTGTTTCATCAATTGAATGAAGTCGTTATTGATTGATCCCGGGAAGGCGTAAAGCATGCGTAGCCAGGGGACATCTGGTGTTGCATCCAATACATCTTTAATCAATGATATGTAATTGTAGTTGTTATTTAAATCCCATCCATAATCACTGGTGTCCTGTGCAATAAGAATAATTTCTTTTATATTTTGTTTTTGAAGGCTGATAGCATCTTCAAGGATAGCTTCTCTTGATCTGCTGACCAGGGTGCCTTTGATGAGAGGAATAGAGCAGTAAGAACATTTTCTTCGACACCCATCTGCAATTTTTAGATAAGCACTTTTTCCCTGGGCTGCAATTCGGTGGACACCTGATGTTTCTGTCTTGCCGACAGTTTTCACATCCGGGATGTGGTATTGGGTTTTTTGTGAGTTGCCACGGTTATCAATTTTGTCCAATAATTCCACAATGTCCATCCAGCGGCGGCTTGAGATCATCCCATCCACTCGAGGAACATTGGAATGAATCATTTTTGCATAGTGTTGGGTCATGCATCCGGCAGCTATCAGGTATTGACTGTTTTTTTTCCTGGCTGCCAATTCATTTAATACTTCAATTGATTCATTTCTTGCTGGTTTGATAAATCCGCACGTATTTACAATGACCAGATCTGCCAGATCAGGGTCTAATATTGGGCTGTGTCCGTGTTGAATTAGAATGGCACCAATTGACTCCGAATCTACGGTATTTTTTGCGCAGCCGAGAGATACGATATGAAATTTCGCCATAATTCAATGATCCTTAATAATTTTGAAAAGCCTGCTGAAGTGACCAATTGTCTGCTCAAGAAGTAGTTCAATCAGAAGCAGGTGTTAGCGTTGGGGTTGGTGGTGGTGTGTTGGTAATTGTTGGCGTTGCTGTAGAAACTGCTGTGGGGGTGATGATGCTTTCGGGGAGAATGGTGAAATTAATTACCTGTCCCACAACACCTAGAATGCCAAGATCTGTCTGCTCACCATTTTGGATTAAGATTGCCGAAAATGCGGCAGCATTTCCGGTAGTGAACTCTAATTTTTCATCTGCATAAAATTGATACGCGCTTCCGGGTAAAACACGTCCACTGAATTGTATTTCTTCATCGGCTATGACCTGAAGCCAGGCTCGCTGATTTGTTGTAAGATGCAGTTGAATCTTTGCATTATTGTTTAAAGTTGTTATATCTTCTGGGGATTCTATGTTTTGAGTTGTCTGGTCAGGGGGGACAAATTCCTCTACAAAGTCCGATTCTGTTGGTTCGGGCGATGGGGTAAAGGTTGATGTTGATGTTGGTGAATTTTCGATGATATTGGTTTGTGTGAGGAAGGAGTTTGCTTTTAACCTTTCCTGGTTTGTATTCACGACCTTTGCAATACTCAAAATTGCAATAACCAGAACTAAAATAATTAGTGAGGAACCAATGATCAGGTCAGGGGTGAATAATTTTCTAATTGGTAACTGCGTTTTGCTGGATTTTTCATTTTTACGATTCTTTGGTAACCTCTCAGCTATCTGGGTCTCAATACGCTTTTGCAGAAGGGCTTCAGCATACAACTCCAGCGTATGATCAACATCCATGTTCATGAAGGCTGCATAATTTTCTAACATTCCTTTGGCCTGTACACTGGAAGGCAATTCATTGAAGCGGTTTTCTTCGATGGATTCAAGGATGGTTTTTCGAATATGCGTAGCCTGTTCAACATCGGTATACGATAATTGAAGAATTTTTCGTTGCTGCTTAAAAAAGAGCCCTAATTCTTCCAATAATTGATGGGAAGATGGGGCTTCATCATTTATAGGTCTATTACCATCCAGATCAGTCTCTTCAACTGAAGTTGATAATGAAGATTGCTCTGCTGATTCATTATCATTCGATTCGTCAGCAGAAGATGTTTTTCTTTCATTTTCAGGCTCTTCAATGCCGTTCCACTGCGAAATCAACTTCTCTGAGTTCAGTTCTAAGAAAGAAGCATATAAACGGAGAAAACCCTTTGCCTGCACATCGGACGGTAAATTTTGAGGTTCATCATTTTCAAGTGCCTGGAGATATTCAATGCGTATATGTAATTCATCCGTCACTTCTTGGAGTTGGATGTTTTTTTGTTCTCTTTGGTTTCTTAACTGTTTACCAATACTATCGCACATTCTTCCCTCAATTTATTCTATCGTTCAGGGAAATTTTATCACAGGGTGAGGAAGAAAATTAAAAAAACAATTGTTGAGTTAAGAATCAACAATTGTCTTGGTGTATCTCTTTTTCAGACAGTCAAAAAAGAACAGAGTTATTGGGAATCCTCACCGTCTTCTGGAAGATCATTTGACTCAGGCGTTTCTTCAACGGTTTCTGTCATTTCTATAACTGCTTCAGCTTCTTCTTCAACGACTTCCATCACTTCTTCACCAATTTCCGCTGCTTCATCAATAGTTTCTGACGTTTCTTCTATGTCTTCACTTTCTTCAAACAGAGAAGATGGGGATTCACCCTCACGATATACGAGAATGTCGATTACAGGGATGAGGTCGAGTGTAAGGCGAATTTCAGCCTTGTGTTCACCCAGGGTTCGAATAGGTTGAATTTCGATATTGCGACGGGAAATCACTTCACCACCAATGTTTTCGTTGACAGCATCAGCGATCATCTGAGATGTGATAGAACCATAAAGTTTGCCGGTTTCACCTGCTTTGGATGGGAAATGCAGTACGATTCCGTTAAGCTGGTTTGCAACACTTTCCATTTCCTTGTTGAGAATGGCGCGTTCTTTTTCTGCTTCTTCACGGATTATTTCGGTCTGTTCTAATGCTTTTGGTGTAGCAAGCGTCGCGAATCCCTGGGGAACCAGGTAATTTCGGCCGTAGCCATTGGCAACTTTTTTTACATCGCCAGCGCGACCGAGGTTATAAACATCTTTTAATAATAAAACTTTCATTTTTCTCAAGCCCTTTCTATATGAACCAGTACAATTATTAATTGCGAAGGGTACTACGCAATCAGCTTTGAGATTTTACCATGATTGCTGGAGAATTCAAAGCGGATTGAGCAGCAAAGGGCTGGTTAAATTTCAGCTTTCTATCTGATTATGCAGCGCATTTTAGGGTATACTGAGCACATATCATTCACCAGATATGTCTACATTTTGTAGCCGAAAGGAATAGAATGACACTTCGCGAAGAGAAAAAACGATGGAAGTCAGATGTTCTTGACCCAGCAATAAGTCGGTTCAGGGAAAGACAAGAAGAATTTGAAACCTTGTCTGGTATTCCTGTTGAGCAAATTTATTTGCCTTCTGAACGAGATTATTTAAGTGAAGAAGGATTTCCCGGGGAATATCCTTTTACTCGTGGTATTCAGCCGACAATGTATCGCGGCCGATTCTGGACGATGCGGCAATATGCTGGATATGCTTCAGCGGAGGAATCCAACGCACGTTATCGATACCTTTTGTCACAAGGCCAAACGGGTTTATCTGTGGCATTTGATTTGCCTACCCAAATTGGATATGACGCTGACGATCCAATTGCTATTGGAGAAGTAGGTAAAGTCGGGGTGTCAATCAGCACTATAGATGATATGGCGCAGTTGTTCCATGAAATTCCTTTGGATAAAGTCTCTACCAGCATGACGATTAATGCGCCAGCCGGCATTTTGCTGGCGATGTATATCGTGGTTGCAAAACAGCAGGGTGTCGAAATTGGGCAGATCCGTGGAACAATTCAGAATGATATTTTAAAAGAGTATATTGCGCGTGGAACCTATATATTTCCTCCTAAACCCTCAATGAGATTAATCACGGATATATTTTCGTATGGTTTGAAGAACATTCCGCTATGGAATACAATCAGCATCTCTGGTTATCACATTCGAGAAGCTGGTTCAACAGCTGTCCAGGAATTGGCCTTTACGCTTGCAAATGCGATTGCTTACGTTGAAGCAGCATTGAAGGCAGGTTTGGAAGTAGATGCCTTTGCCTCTCAATTATCTTTCTTTTTTAATTCCCACAATAATTTTTTGGAAGAAATTGCTAAATTCCGAGCTGGGAGGCGCCTTTGGGCCAGGATCATGCGAGAACGATTTGGTGCAAAATTAGACCGTTCATGCCGTCTTCGATTCCACACGCAAACAGCCGGGTCTACACTGACTGCGCAACAACCTGAAAACAATATTGTACGCGTTACACTCCAGGCATTATCTGCTGTTCTTGGGGGGACACAGAGTCTTCACACGAACAGTATGGATGAAGCGTTATGGCTTCCAACTGAAAAATCAGTACGTACTGCATTGCGAACACAGCAAATCATTGCTCTTGAATCAGGTGTGGCCGATACTGTGGATCCTTTGGCAGGCTCTTATTATATCGAATACCTTACGGATGAAATTTGCAAACGGGCAATGGAATATATTGAACGGATTGATCAAATGGGTGGGTCATTGGCAGCAATAGAAGCAGGTTACATTCAGAATGAAATTCAAGATGCGGCTTATCAATATCAAAAATCAGTTGAAGATGGTTCAAGTCTTATCGTAGGTTTAAACACCTTCAAAGTTGATGAGGTGGTTGAGTTAGAGCGGTTGAAAGTAAATCCTGCAATCGAAGAAGGGCAAAAGAAGAAATTAAAAGAATTTCGGGAAAGACGCAATAATCAGCGTGTTGTTGAGCTGAAAACGAAATTGGAGGACGCTGCAAAAGGTGATCAAAATATGATGCCTCTATTGATTACCTGTGTTGAAGAGCATCTGACGTTGGGCGAAATATGCAACGTTTTACGGGATGTATGGGGCGAATATTCTGCTTCTCAATTTGGTTAGGAGAGATTGATGTCAAAGATTTTGAGAATTAATCATATTGCGATTGCTGTCAATAATCTTGATGATGCGATGCCGTTCTGGAAAGATGTTTTAGGGATTCCCATAGATCATATTGAAGCTGTTCCTTCACAGAAATCAAAGGTCGCTTTTTTCCCAATCGGCGATAGTGAAATCGAACTTGTTATGCCAACTGACCCCGGCACCGGATTGGCGAAATATCTTGAGAAGCATGGAGAGGGAATACATCATATTTGTTTTGAAGTTGATGACATAGAATCAAGCCTGGAAACGTTGAGGGAAAGGGGAATCCGTTTGATTGATAATGAAGCCAGGGTTTTACCCGGACGAAAAATCGCATTTATCCATCCCAAAAGTACAGGTGGTGTACTGGTTGAATTATATGAACTGGTATTAGAGGGATAATGTAAGGTTTTTAGAGGAATTCTAACCGTGATTGAGGGGTTTTGATTTGGTAATAACCTTTTATATGGTATATTATTGGTCTTGAAAGGAAATATTAGTTCATGCCACTTCTCACAAGACATTTAGGTATCGATCTTGGTACTATCAACATTGTAGTAGCGGAGGGTCGCCAGATATTATTAGAAGAACCGACAGTTGTTGCTATCCTTATTGAAGAGCAAAAAATGGTGGAATGGGGGCAGTCGGCAAAAGACATGTATGGCCGTGTACCTGAGGATTCGATTGAGGTTGTTCGTCCGCTTCGAAATGGGGTTATCGCAGAATATGAGATAACCGAAAATTTGTTGAATTTCATTGTAAGAAAACTTTGCGGTCCTATGATGTTATTTCGGCCAACTATCATGCTTACTGTACCTTATGGTGTAACGAGCGTAGAAAGACGCGCTGTGCATGAGGCGGGTTTAGGCGCCGGCAGTCGGGATGTATTATTGATTCAGCAACCGCTTGCAGCAGCAATTGGCATTGATTTACCAATATCTACTCCTTCTGGTAATATGATTATGTCTCTTGGGGGCGGGACCTCGCAGGCTGCGGTGATTGCGATGAATACGATTATCTCAGCAGGGACTACCCGTTCAGCCGGGTTGCGTATGGATGAATCCATTATTAGTTATGTAAGAAAGAAATACGGTATCATTATAGGGCAGCCAACAGCCGAACAATTAAAAATCCGAATCGGTTCAGCACTGCCCATGGAAGACTCTTTAACGATGGAAGTGCAGGGACAGGATCAGGTAACTGCGCTGCCTCGTCCAATCACATTAACTACAGAAGATATTGTTGAATCTTTACAACCTCCACTTCATGACATTGTTGAAAACGTAAAGCGAATACTTGAGAATACACCACCAGAATTGATATCCGATATTATTGATCGTGGCGTTGCGATCTGCGGTGGAACCTCACTATTGAGGAACATCGATAAATATCTGACGAAATCGCTGGGCATTCCCGCATACCGTGTTGATAATCCTTATACATGCACTGCTGAAGGAGCTGCAAAAGCGATTGAGATGCGAGATGAGTTGCGCAGGAGCTTATTAAAAGCTTAGCATTCTTTTTCTAAGTAATCACGTTTTTCCAGGCACAAATTATCCAATTCATGAACAAATGAGTGGACAGTCTCAGTTGTTAACAGAGCCCGTTTTTCCTCTTTTTCTAGGAAATAGACTTTCAAGTAATTTACCGCGTGTTTACGGAATAACATAACGCCGATTCGTTCATTATAAAAAGCTGCCATTGCTGATAAATGGTTAATCATAGTCTGACGCACTTCGGGAAATGGTATCTCAAAGCGATCTCTCATGGAAAAAATCCAGGGATTACCGATAGATGCTCTCCCGATCATAACGGCATCGCAATTCGTGTGATCCAGCATTCGCTGGATATCCGCAACGCATTTAATATCTCCATTCCCTACGATTGGGATAGAAACTGCTTGTTTAATTTCGGCAATTGCGTCCCAATCGGCTTCTCCGTTATAACCCTGGTTTTTTGTCCGGCCGTGAACGGCTATAGAGCTTCCTCCATTGTCTTCAATAATTTTTGCAACTTCCAGGTAATTACGTGTGGCCCCGTTCCATCCAAGACGTATTTTTCCTGTTACCGGAACAGGCAGGGTCTGACTCAGATTCTGGAAAATTGTCTTTATCTTTTTGGGAGTGCGAAGTAATCCTGCTCCTGCTCCGCGTCCTGACACTTCTTTTGATGAACATCCCATATTGATATCAATGATGTCGGGATTCGCTTTTAAAATGATATTTGCTGATCGAATGATTCTCTCAGGCTCATTATCATAAATTTGAATAGAGAAGGGCCTTTCAGATGGGTCAAAGGCCAGACGCTGAGAAATGCGGTAAGGGTGTCCATGAATGATTTCGAGGGCGTTAATAAATTCGGAAGTGCTGAGAGAAGCCCCGTATTTTCGGCAGATCATTCGAAAGGGTTGGTCTGAAATGCCTTCCATTGGAGCGAGCAAACATCTACCATTAATTGGAACATCTTTAATAAACCAGGTATCTGAAAGTGTATTTATTTGTTGACTGTTCATCATGAAATTATTATAATCGGAGGATGAGGAAATTGTTCAGTTTAAAGGAATAAATTATTACTTCAGGTTTGGATTTTTAAATATATTATGGTATTATGTTACATGCGTCTCTGAGTATCTGACGCATGTATTTATGTTTATATTAAAAGGAGAAAAGTCATAAGCACTTCAAATTTTCGTGTCAATGAATCAATCCGGAGTAAAGAAGTTCGGTTGATTGGCCCAGATGGGACCAATATTGGCGTTATCCCTACGCTGAAGGCAAAGGCAATTGCGGATGAAGCAGATCTAGATCTCGTAGAGGTTGCTCCAGACGCAAACCCGCCAGTTTGTCGTGTAATGGATTATGGTAAGTTTTTATATGAACGGACCAAGAAAGAAAAAGAAGCGAGAAAATCTCAAACAAAAGTGGAGATGAAGGAAATTCGACTGCGTCCGAAAACAAACGCACATCATCGCGGCTTTAAGACAAGAGATGCTCGTCGCTGGTTGGAAACCGGATTAAAAGTACGTGTGACCATACGGTTTCGGGGACGCGAAATTCATTACCCTGAAATTGCACTAGAAGATTTAAAAGAAATTGGGGAAGAGTTATCAGATGTATCAAAAATCGAGCAGAGACCAAAAATGGAAGGACGCGCCATGTCGATGATGCTGGTGCCGTTAAAAACAGGGAAAAAGAAATAATTCTAAAGATGCTTTATACCCTATCCACAGGGAAAGGCTTATTTAGAATAAAGAAATGGATCACTTCATAAGGTAATTGTCACTTTTCGGTTGTTTCTTGCAAACCTTAAAACTAATCAATATCTATTGGTGAGAGGAGTTTGTTGTGTCAAAAAAAGTAAAAACAAAAAAATATAAACTTAAGACCCATAAAGCAACTTCGAAACGGTTCAAAGCTACCGGTTCGGGAAAGGTTATGCGTACAAAAGGTGGTAAAAGTCACTTTCGACGTCGCCGATCCAAACGCGTTAAAGGTCAGTTGGATGAGATGCTTCCAGTTAACGGGAAAAGTATTGTCAAACGAGTCAATCGTCTTGCGCCTTATCTGAAGAAAAAATAATAATATTTCAAATATTAATTGCGGCTATTGGGTGTTCTTAACAAGTGAGAAAATCACTGACGCCCCTGGGTACGCAAAGGAGTAAATGATGGCAAGAGTAAAAGGTGGCCCAGTAGGTTACCGAAAACATAAAAAAGTATTGAAGGCCACAAAAGGCCAATTTGGCACTCGCAGCAAATTGTTCCGACGCGCTAATGAAGCGATGATGAAAAGCCTGTGGTATGCGTATCGTGATCGACGAAATCGTAAGCGAGACCTGCGCCGTTTATGGATTGCTCGCATTAATGCAGCATCCCGTATTAATGGTGTACCATATAGCAAGTTGATCTATTTGCTCAAGCAGGCTGATATCCAAATCAACCGCAAGATGTTAGCAGATCTGGCAGTAAATGATCCTGCTGCTTTCACCGTTATCGTGGAAAAAGCAAAAGGATAAAATTGCTGCGAAAGAAACAACCTTAAGTGATCATTCAACGGGAAGATTAATTTCTTCCCGTTTTTCTTAAATGAAATTTGACAAGTTTGACATGAATTTCATTTCTTGATTTACTCAAGCAGGATACAGGAGTATGTGTTCTATACTATAATGTTTTTATGCCTTTTTAGAAGTAAGACGCTACGAATATGTCATAGGAATTCGGCAGAAGAGAGGCATGACATTGAGAAAATTAGTATTGTTTCAGAATCTAATTTGGATAAATGTTTTCGCATTAATAAAGAGAAATTACGAATAATCCGATTATTACTTCCGCTGACAACCCCAAAATCCAATATGTGCGTGAACTTCTTCGAAAAAAGAAATTTAGGATCGCAGAGCAGGTATATGTGGCTGAAGGTGTGCGTCTGGTCGAAGAAGTTGCGAAAAATGAAATTCGTCCCAAAATTCTTCTTTATTCTGATGCAGTTTCTGATCGTGGGTATGAAACCATCAAATATTTTCAGAATATTGGGGTTCAAATTTTTCAAGTCGCAGATTATTTATTGGCAAGAATATCAGGCACAAAGACATCACAAGGGGTAATCGCTGTTCTTTCAATGGAAAAGAAACAATTTTCTGCAATTCCATCATTTTTGTTGATTGTGGACCACGTTCGAGATCCAGGCAATATGGGAACTTTGCTGAGGACAGCCAGAGCTGCCGGTGTGGATGGTGTGATGGTTTTGGACGGTTCTGTTGATGTTTATTCACCAAAGGCTGTTCGAGCTGGAATGGGTGCACACTTTTCTTTGGCCATTCAAACGATAACTGTCAAAAGACTGCTTGCATATTTTGACGAGTTATATCTAAATCGACCTAAAACATTTGCTATGGTTGTGACAAACGGTAAGCCTATCTGGCAAAGTGATTTTCGACAACCCTGCGCATTGGTAGTGGGGGGAGAGGCGAATGGTGTGTCCAGTGAAATGCTGGAGATATGTGACGAGAAAATCACAATTCCAATGAAGGATAATACGGAGTCCTTGAATGCTGGAATTGCAGGTAGCGTTGCGTTATTTGAAGTTTTCCGACAACGTTGGCAGCAATAAACAAGTGCTATTGCACCTGTTTAAAATCAATCATAATCCAATTCTGTGTGCAATGCCCAGTTGTAGAAAAGTGAACCTTTGCGGAAAGTGGAAGGCCTTCCTCATCGATTAATTGCACCCATTTAACTGGAGGGGAATATACAGGTTTATCTCCTAATTCAAATTCATATCCTGAGTCACCAAAAATGATAGAATCTCCACTTTTAGTATATCGAAATTCAAATTCTTCATCAATTGAAAAACCACCCAAGCGTACCTTAATTCCAGTCAAGGGATTTCCAAGTATATCAAAAACCTGGCCGCCAACACCGAGCCAATTACAATTAAGAATTGGATTCTCGGCAAATTCATTGTAGGGTGACTCATTAAACCTTGGCTCTTTCACAAGGACAAACGAATAAAGGTAGCCAATTTTCGGCGTTGGTGTTGGTGTATAGAATATTTGATCAGGGTGAATATCAGTCGAAACGAAATGAATTTCTGCTACTGCTTTATCCATCGTGGGAGTTATCGAGGCGGAGGTATCGGGCGAAGGAGTAATAACATTTGTGGGCACACTTTTTGTTGCGGTACAACTGGCTGTAGGTGTGATAGAAGGAATTGGTGAAAATTGATTTTCAATAGCTATCGTTTGTGTGAGTGCAAGTGCCACTTCATTTTGAGAGATCGAATTTTTGGGTGTTGCAGGTGGAAAAGGGTTAAGTATGCTTTGGGGTTCTGCGAATATTAACAGAAAATAAATTACTATTACAACCAAAAGAATGATGAAAAAGATCGTAAAAAATGAGAATATCCCTTGATAAGTTCTTTTTGTTTTTCTTATTTGTTGATTTCCCATTGTTTCCTCTACTGAATTGAGGCAATTATTTCAATCTTACTGTTGGATCGTTGTTGGTCTATCCATGATTGTAGGGCCAGGTGCTGTAATTTTTGTTTTGCGTCAATGGAAAGCGGATGGATTTCATGATTGAGAACTTTGATGAAGTGATAGCCGAAATCAGTTTCAATCATTTCACTAACAGTGCCGGGTTCTAATTCGAAAGCAACAGTTTCTATTTCTGGTTGAGAAAGATAGCCTTTTGGCGACCAGGAAAGGTAGCCATTTGTAAGGGGATGATATTGTGCGGCTAGCCATTTAAAATCAGTTCCGCTCTCTAACGCCAACTGAATATTATCAGCAGTAACCCGATCATAAACCAGAATTTGGCGTAATTCAACCTGATCAATCTCATCTGGAATTTGTTGGATGATTAATTCAATCTGGTAATCAGATTCGATGGCAATTGTTAAGGTTCTTTCGAAAGATTCTTGTGTGTAATAGTTTTTTTCCAGCCACCGGGTAAAAAGAGTTTCATCCCCCAATTCATTGATTAATTCTATGATGCGATCAGATACCATTTCTTCATCTGCTGAATAACCATTGTTTCTTGCCTCTTGTGCAAACAGGTATTGATCAATCATTGATTGTAATGATGCATCAAACGATTGTTCTGCGGATGTATCGGGATGAGCTTTCATGTATCGTAGAATTTCGTTATTTAAATCCTCAAGGAGTATGGCTTGATCATTTACGGTAGCTGCCAGTGGTGCTGGGGTGGGGGTAGCTGCGAGTGTATTTGTGGGAGAGGTTTCGACGGAATCAGTTGAAAGGGGAGTGGTTGGGGTAACTGTCTCAGCAACTTTCGTTGGCCGTTGACAACCTGCTGTAACAATGCTAATCAGGATAAGCGTAAGTACGGGTAATATGAAAATCAGTAATTTGGTTTTTTGTGGTTTCATAATACAAATTATACACAGTTTTAATCCACACATGATTTGAATTTGATGGTCACACTGAAACAGGCAGAAAAGGATGGATATAGTTTTTTAAAGATTTAAGATTGTTACATGTTTTTCAGCTTGCAATGACCATCTAAGTGTGCTAAAATTTTTTTACTTAAATACACGGGTAATTATGAATAGCACCCCCATATGCGGGGGTGATTTCAAAGGTAACGAAATGTTTCGTACTTCTTCAAAACGTTATGAAAGGGAGGTAGGCTTTGTATTGCCCATATTGTCAAAATAAAAAAACCCGAGTTATTGATACAACACGGAATAATCATGGCGGGATTCGACGCAGGCGGGAGTGCTTAAATTGTCATCAGCGATTCTCAACTTATGAACGGGCAATTCTTGCCACTCCGTTAATCGTAAAACAAGAAGGAACTCGTGAAGAGTTCAATCGCGAGAAATTATTAAAAGGAATTCGTATCAGCTGTGCGAAAAGGCCGGTTTCTGGTGCTGATATTGATCGCCTGGTGGGAGAAATTGAAGTATCTTTGCAAAAACGGGGCCGTTCAGAAGTATCCAGTCGTGAGGTCGGGGATTTGGTGATTGCGGGCCTAAAAGAGTTAGATCTGATTGCTTATATTCGTTACGCAATTGTTTATTTACAGCTAGATGATCTGCATTCAATCAGGAATGAAATTGATAAATTATTAGAAGGTAATGGAGGATAGGTAATGTCGTCAGAAAAAAGCAAATTAGGGAAGTTGCTGCCTACACCAGAATTACCAAAAGGATTGCCCAAAATCGAACTAACAGATAATTCGATGCAAATTCTGCAACGACGATATTTGCGGCACGATAAAAATGGCGAAGCTGTTGAAACTGTTGAAGAAATGTTTTGGCGGGTTGCTTATCATGTTGCGAAAGTGGAATCAGTCTGGAACACTGATATTGTTGCTCTGGCTGAAGAATATTATAAGCTTCTGATCACAAAAAAGTTCTTTCCGAATTCTCCGACATTTACTGGAACGGGTACCCCTCTTGGGCAGTTAGCGGCTTGTTTTGTTTTACCCATCAGCGATGATATGGGGCGAAATGGTACGGGTATTTTTGAAAGTTTGCGTAATGCTGCATTGATTCAACAAACTGGTGGAGGAAACGGGTTTTCATTTTCTCGTTTGCGTCCCTCCGGTGCACTTGTGAAATCATCTTCAGGGAAGGCAACTGGGCCGAATGGTTTTTTACGCGTGTATGATAATGCATTTGGCGAGATTGCACAGGGAGGTACACGACGGGGCGCTAATATGGCGGTACTGCGGGTAGACCATCCTGATATTGAAAAATTCATTACCTTAAAAACAGATGAGAATGCCATAACAAATTTCAATATCTCTGTTGGAATCACTGATGCATTCATGAAGGCTGTCGAGGAAGATGCTGATTGGGATTTGGTATTTCCGGATGTTGATGATCCTATGTATTCACAATTAGATGGAACCATTGAAGATGCAGTCGAGATGGGAATTCCTCTCAAGGTGTATAAAACAGTCAAAGCAAGAGATGTTTTTAATCAGATTGTGAAACAGTCTCATCACAATGGTGAACCTGGGGTGTTATTCCTTGATACTGCGAACCGGCAAAATCCAGTCCCTCAACTTTATAGACTGGAATCAACCAATCCTTGTGGCGAACAATGGCTTGGACCATTTGAAAATTGCTGCTTAGGATCCATTAATCTTGCTCAACATTTTGGTGAGAATAGAATGTTGGATTGGGAATCACTGCGAGAAAGTACGGTTCTTGCAACACGATTTTTAGATGATGTTGTGGATGCCAATCATTATGTTCCTGCTATACCCCAACTGAAAGAATCAGCACTGCGTGCCCGCCGTATTGGTTTAGGGATAATGGGTTTTGCAGATATTCTGTATCATGTTGGAATTCGGTATGGGTCAACTGGAGGACAAGAATTTGCTTCACAAGTGATTGAGTTTATCCGTTTCCATTCAATGAAAACCAGTATTCAACTGGCAGAGGAGCGTGGGGCGTTCCTTGCGATACAGGGCAGTCTTTATGATCCAAATGATCTTAAGTGGCAGGTACCGGAATCTATAGTGCCTTACACTCATGATTATGGCAGGCCTGCACTTGATTGGAACGGGATTGTTGAAGGAATAAAGACTCACGGTATTCGCAATGCCGCGCAAACGACAGTTGCACCAACTGGGACAATTGCTACTGTTGCAGGTGTTGAAGGTTATGGTTGTGAACCTGTTTTTGCACTTGCGTATATCCGCCACGTTGATGACAATGGCAGCGACTTACAATTGACTTACACCTCCCCTCAATTTCTTAAGAAAATGGAAGAAGCTGATTTAGAAAAGGACTCTCAAGAAAAGATTATCCAGAAAGTGATGGAAATGGGATCCTGCCAGAATATTCTTGAGGTGCCAGAAGATATTCGTGATGTGTTCGTAGTTTCTTCTGACATAACTGCAGAAGAGCATGTTCGGATGCAGGCAGCAATGCAGGCTTTTGTTGATAATAGTCTTTCGAAAACTGTTAATTTCCCAGCGGGGGCGGTGGAAGAAGATGTTGCTCATGCATATCAGCTGGCATGGAAGTTGGGCTGTAAAGGAATCACAGTTTATGTAACAGGATCTCGTGATGTTGTTGTTCTGGAGACGAAAGAGACTGTTGAGGAAAAAGAAGAGCCCAAAACAGCTATGCAGCCAATGATCTGGAGTGATAGTCGAAAACCCCGTCCTCGAACGTTGCCAGGATACACCTATTCTATTCAAACTCCACTGGGAAAAGCGTTTGTAACCGTGAATGAAAATGGAGGCAATCAGCCGTTTGAAGTCTTTATCAATAGCGCTAAGGCCGGTTCTGATACCGCGACTGTATCAGAAGCTATTGGGCGTTTGATCTCTCAAGTATTACGACAGGCATCACCAATCGAACCGGTAAAGCGTCTTGATTTAATTATCCAACAATTAAGCGGTATTGGTGGTGGGCGTGCTTTAGGATTTGGACCAGACCGAGTCCGTTCTTTCCCTGATGGTGTTGCCACTCTTTTGCGCGAATATCTTGAGCAGAGGAAAGTTCGACTTAATGGTGGGGAACTTTCATCGCGAGCAGAACAACTAGAACGACTAAATGCAACCTCTAAAAATACTACTCATCAGCCAGGTCTTCCTCAGATTGGCGATCTTTGTCCCGAATGCGGGCAGGCGACCTTAGTGATGGAAGAGGGCTGCTGTAAGTGTTACTCATGTGGTTATAGCGAGTGTTAGTCTATTCGTAAATTTCATAAGCTACTTGAAAATTAGAGATTTTGAGAATCAATGAAAATCTATTCAGAATGTTTTGAGTGTTTAACCCGTATGTCTTTACGAACGCTGCGATATAGCGGCGCTGGCAAAAAGGTCGAACGGGATATCATGCAACGAGTTTTACGTTTTATGGGTGAAGCCAGCGAGGATTCTCTTCCAGTGGATGTGGTTGCGATATTGATGGATGAAATCCGCGCGCAAACGGGTGTGGATGACCCTTATGAAACTTTAAAACAAATAAGCACACGCGATGCGTTGAAGCTTTATCCGCGCATGAAAGAATTTGTCGCAGCTTCAAAAGATCCATTTAAAACAGCTCTTCATATAGCTGCTCTGGGAAATGCTATTGATTTTGGTGTTTCAAATACCTTTGATTTAGAAGAAGTGCTTGATGATGGGTTGGAACAAAGTCTTTATGCTCCTGAGATTGATGAACTTCGGTCAGAAATTGAGCAAAGTCCCTGGATGCTGATGATGGGAGATAATGCTGGAGAAACTGTTTTTGATCGGGTTCTCATCGAAACCATCCATTCAGAGATAGGTTCAATTCCGATCAAGTATGCTGTGAAAAGCAATGGCGGGTTGAATGATGCGATGAAGAAAGATGCCGTTCAGGCAGGTCTGGATCAATGTACCGAGATAGTCGAAACAGGTGATGGGATTGCTGGAATCATTTTGAGAAGAGCAAGTGATCAGTTCAGGACTTTATTTATATCAGCTCCTATGATTCTTTCTAAGGGTGTTGGAAATTATGAAGGATTGAGCGGCAATGCATTAAATACCCGGATTTATTATCTGTTTAAAGTGAAATGTGTATCAATGGTTCATGAATTGGGAATTGATATCGGAACCATGGTATTGTGGCCTCATTCAAAAGACAAAATTGTATTTAAGTCTCCTCTTGTTCTAAGATGAAAAAGCCCCACTGGGTTCACCAGGGGGCTGTGGAGAGTCAATCAGGTAATTATTTTATAACCCCTAATTCTATATGTTTTTCGAAGATCAATTGAGCAAGAACAGCTAACTCTTGTTCTGCGGCTTCATTTGGGTATCCCTTAGCTGTTACAAAGGGGAGCACTTCTTTATTAAGAGGTCCCGCCATTTGAGCTATTTTTTTCGATACTGTATCTCCCCATCCATAGGAACCAATAAAACCAAGATAGGATGCTTTCGGTTTCACCAAGGCTGCTAAAGAAATTGCGTTTACCAGCAGTGGGTGTGGATTTCCGAGAAGAGTGGGAGAAGCAAGAATGATTGTAGAAGCATCAATCATGCAGGTGGCTAATTGTCCAATAGTTGCGGTCTCGAGATTATAGGGCTGTACGATGATTCCCCGATCGCCAAGTGAAGACATAAGAGATTCAACCATTCGTAATGTGCTATTGTGCATGGACACATAGGGAATCATAACCATGTTCTTGGTAGGCCCATTTGCCCATTCATTATACGCAGAGAGGATGAACTTTGGAGTGTTGTAGATAGGACCATGGCTGGGGCAGATCATATCAATATCATAAGGCTCGAGTTTTTCCAGATTTTTGCTGACGAATTTTCGTAATGGCTGCATAATTTGGGCATAGTACAGTTTGTTGCTGGCCAAAACGACTGGATCTTCATCAGCAAACATTTTTGACGTTGCTAAATGCGATCCGAAAAAGTCGCAGCTGAACAAGATGTTTTCTTCAACCAGATAAGCAGACATGGTTTCAGGCCAATGTACCCATGGAGTGTAAATGAATTTCAAGGTAAGATCACCCAGAGAAAGTTGTTCACCATCTTCGACTGTGATGATCCGGTCAGGATTTAGACCCGGAAGTAAATCTAAGAGCATGGGTTTTTCTTTTTGCGAGGTATAAACAACTGCGTTGGGATAGTGTTCAAGGACAAGAGGAATGGTGCCGGAATGATCTTGTTCTGCGTGTAGTGAAATAATGTAGTCAATCTCAGGTACCTGGTTTAGCTGGTTCATGAGAACGTAGGCTTTCCCCGGTTCTACTGTGTCAATTAATGCAGTTTTATCACTGCCCTTAAGTAAATAGGAGTTATAGGACGTTCCATCAGGTAATGGAATTAATGAGTCAAAAACTGTACGATCCCAATCGATAGCTCCCAATAAATCTATTTGATTTGTAATTTTTCGTGGATTCATAATTACCTCTGTAATCAATCTAGTTATTAATCTAAAAAAAGTTCTATAAAGGATTTAATTCACTTTACAATACTATTTCAAAGGTTTAAAAAAATCAAGATAAATCTCAAACTATTAATAATAATATCACCTGTTGATCAGAATGGGGGAATAATCAGACTGGTTAATATTCCTCAAAAGGAGTGTTATAAGGTAAAATCGAAGGATAATAATTCTGTTAAATTGAAGTCATTGTTGTATGTGGTAGATTCAGGGAGAAGCTTAATGGATGGTCATTTCGGTCGATTAGAAGTTGTGTGTGGTTCGATGTTTTGTGGGAAATCCGAAGAATTAATTCGTCGGATGCGTAGGGCAATGATTGCCAAACAAAAGATTCAGGTGTTTAAACCAAGTATAGATGATCGTTATAGTGGGTTACAAAAAATCACATCACATTCAGGTTACGAAATCGACTGTATTCCTGTCAAAGATTCCGAAGAATTAAAACAATTACTGGATTCAGAAGTGACGGTCATTGCGGTGGATGAAGCGCAATTTTTTGATTCTAATTTAATAAACGTAATCGATGAAATTGTTGATCAAGGGATACGTGTCATTGTCGCCGGATTGGATATGGATTTTCGAGGAGAGCCCTTTGGTATTATGCCATTGTTGCTGGCAAAAGCGGAAAGAGTGGATAAGCTGCAGGCCATTTGCATGGTGTGTGGCGAAGCTGCCAGCAGGACACAACGGATGGTGAATGGTAAACCTGCGTTTTATGATGAACCTATTGTTGTAGTAGGAGCAGCTGAACTTTATGAGGCCCGATGTCGAATACATCATCAGGTGCCGCATCGCAGTGATTGAGTTTCACAAGGAGTAAGAAAGTGCAGGATTATCAAGAAATTTTAAAAAAGGTTCTGATTTCAGAAGAAAAACTACAAACTCGTATCTCAGCATTGGCTGAACAGATTAACCATGACTATCAAGACTCTGATGGGTTAATTCTGGTGTGTGTGCTTCGAGGCGGCATCATGTTTTTGGTTGATCTCATGAGACAGTTGAATATCAGTCACTCGGTTGATTTTATGGCTGTTTCGTCTTATGGCATTGGCAAGCGGAGCTCTACTGGGCAAGCCAGAATTTCGCTGGATTTGAATACTGATATTGGTGATCGTGATGTATTAATAATTGAAGATATTGTAGATAGCGGACGCACAATGAATTCACTGCTTCAACTATTAAATAGCCGACGGCCAAAATCGCTCGAGGTATGCGTTTTGTTAAACAAGTCTGAGCGGCGTGAAGTTGATATTCCTATCAAATACGTTGGTTTTGAAATCGCAAATGAATTCGTTTTTGGTTATGGACTTGATCTTGATGAATATTATCGCAATCTGGGATTTATTGGGATTGTAGATTTAGAGAAGTATGAGGTTGAAGGATAACCGTTATTCTTCACAAATTATTCAGTTAGCTTAACAAGGATATTTGTGTTTTTGCAAATATCCTTCGATGTGTTAATATCTAAATATGGATACTGAACTTTCTTTTGAAAAAATTATTGCGTATATACGTTCGAACTTCAGATCAGACACACGAGTTTATCTTGTTGGTGGCGTTGTACGGGATATGATACTTGGGATTCCGTCGAATGATATTGATATTGTATTGACCGGGAATGTGAGATCAATTTCCCGCAGCATTGCGAATCATTTTTCAGGAGATTTTTATCCCCTTGACGAAGAACGGCACGCGTATCGTGTCATACTTCATGATTCTTCTACAAAAGACATAATATTGGATATTGCTTTGATGCGGGGCGAATCAATTGAAGAAGATTTGGAAGACCGCGATTTTACGATTAATGCCATTGCCATTGATGTTTCCAAAATAGATAAAGGGGCTTATATTGATCCACTTGATGGGATTGGTGCAATTGAAAATCAACTAATAAGCGCTTGTTCAGGGCAATCTTTGGTTAATGACCCTGTTCGTGTTTTACGTGCAATTCGGTTTGCATGTCAATTTAACAATGTGATTGATAACAAAACAAAAGAGGCGATGCATGATGCGGTGCCTCACCTAAACGAAACTTCTCAAGAACGAATTCGTGATGAGTTCTTCAAGATGTTAGGAAAAACCTGGACAAGGGAGTGTTTGAATTATTGTCTCCAATTTAATCTGGCGCAGAAGTTATTTCCTGGTTCTGAAAACTGCCCTGATAATTGGCTGGAATCAAATGAAGTAATTAATGATCTGAATCATTTTCTTATTAAGCCTGAGGGGGAGAGGAAAGAACAATTACCTTGCAAATTGCTCATAAACACTTTCCAAAAAAATATTTGCGACTATTTAGAGGACGTGATCGTATCAGATCGGAGTGTGATTAAAGTACTTAGTTTGGGAATTCTTCTACACCAGGAGTTCAACTGTATATTAAGTTGTGCTCTTGATAGCGGCGATAGAAAAAAAACACTTCATTCTTTTTTAAAAAAGCGCGGTGCGGATTTCGTA
>CAZQSG010000002.1:0-34943 GCA_964595925.1 uncultured Anaerolineaceae bacterium
TCCGAACCATAAACCGTCTTCACCAACTAGTTCACCATATATATCATATCATTTCCTATATCTTGGCAAAACCTTGCGACAGGGAGATTCTTTTCTTTTTCAGGCCAAGAACCTATGTCCTGTAGCAGCGAGGTGTCATTACAAAAATCTGGATGTCGTGAATCACGATGAACTAAACTGTCACGCAATACTTTTAGTGAATCTCCCCAATATTTTGTAAACAGTTTTATATCTATATTACCGCTATGTATTTTGTCGGAAAAATAATCCTCTACCACTTTCGCTCTTTCATCATTTGTTTTTTTATTCACGCACCTAAGGGCTTTTTTAAATTTGAAACCTGACAGCCGTTTTATTTCTTCTATTTTAAAAATAGAACACAGAAACAACATGTAAAAGTCTAAAAAAGCGGCACTTTGTATAATGAATCCCTCAAAACATAAGCAAGGTAAAATTATTTGGACATCTGAACATTTATGATTATCAAAAAGATTTTCTAAAACATTCTGAAGCAAAGGTGGGGTCTTAAGTGAATAATTTAGAGACCACAATTGTTCTGTGTGAAGTTCGGCTAAATAAAATTTATATGAAAAAGCCTCCCGATAATACCTGATTCTTTTCTGTTCAGTGTCTGAATAATCGTTGTTAGATTGTAAATATATTTCTTCCATATGTGGAAGTTTTTCAGGTAATAAAAGCGCATATTTTTGGACATCCTCTGCCAAAGCAACAAGTCCCGAATAAATAGGTTTATAGTAATCAATTAAAAATTCTTTGCTTTCCATATTTCCCCTAAATGAATAGGTTATTTTATTTCATTGTACATGAATAAAATCCTATCAGTAGCCTTTTCGCAAAATCATTTTCACTCCTTGCTTTTTCCACACGTAACATCGTCACTCGGTGATCCTCTAACTACTACTACGTCGAACTTCACTCTGATGGTATCATTTCCTTACACATGCCGTTCAGGGATTTTCTGGAGTGAATTATGAACATCATCTATGCTGACCAACATCATCTTGATTATTTACTGGAGCACGATAACCACATTTCTGAAGTGATGCTAAAACGCAAGCTTGCCGCTCGTGAGGTGCTTGTTGTGCAAAATGATGACAATTCTGTACTCGGTTGGCTGCGCTTTGGCTATTTTTGGGATGAAATTCCTTTTATGAATCTGATCTATCTGGTTAAAAGCTATCGCCAGCGCGGCATCGGGCGCAAGCTGGTTGGCTTCTGGGAAGCTGAAATGAAGGCCCAGGGTCATTCCATGGTGATGACTTCCACCCTGTCAGATGAGCAGGCCCAGCATTTTTACCGGAAATTGGGTTATAAAGACGCAGGCAGTCTGCTTCTTAAAAATGAGGCACTGGAGATTCTGTTTACGAAACTGCTATAGGGTTCAATCAGCCAGCTTCTTCCACAGCCCCACCCGGGCGTGTCCGCTGACATACCAGTTTTTCATCTCGGCAAAGACCGTATACCCCTGCGATTTATAAAATCCAGGTGCCTCATAGCCTGCGGTCCAGGTCCAGATATTTTTGATACCGACCTCGACCAGGCGTTCTTCCAGCTTGTTTAAAATTTCTGTCCCCAACCCCTGCCCGCGATAGTCTTTTTTGATGAATAAATCGGTGAGATAGAACCACTGGTAATTATCATTGGTGAGGCCGCTGGCGCATCCGATAAAGGTCTCGCCATCCATGACAACAAACCCATAGCGTTTAGAGGGTACGGGCGGGTTACCGTGTTCTGTGGCGTGCTGGTCAAATCCAGCATTCATTTGCGCCAGTTCTTCAGCGGTCATTTCTCGTTCGATAAAATTAATATCGGTCATTGATAAGCTCTGTTTCTTTTTTTGTTAATTATGGAGAGGATTGTCTCTCCTTACCCACAAAAGGGCACTGTTGTTTGTCTTCTTGAGCAAGAACGGGCAAGCACGTTTGCGTCGAAAGATCGTTGTAGTGTATATGTTCCTGAATTTCATCATCTGCAAGAAGTGTTTCCACTCGTTATGGTACAGAGGTTTCTCAACTTTCGCCACCTTTGGTGGCTATTGCTCGAAACGACAAAAACCTGCGTAATTGAGGATTCTTTGAATTGCTCAACCAGAATCCTTTTCTTTTTTTACTTCTGATGGTTCAAAGATGAAATATAACAGTTGATGGCCAGTATAAGATTAACACAAGTGAGTTACCCGCGTTATTAAAACTGCATGATACGGTTGATATCATCAATACTTTCCCGTGAGGGACGCAAGCGGTCATTTGTCAAACGATTTAGCGGTTCTTCGACCAGATCGTAGCGGTCAAAGATGGAAGGTGTGTCAGGATTGATATAAATTAACCCCGTTATCATCAGGTTTTTCTCTTCAGCTTCTTCGAGCATTTTGAAAGCTCCCCAGCGGCTGGTGGGGTCATAATCCTGATTTAATTTTTTCAGACGCAGCAGCGAGTTATCGTGTAATTTCACTTCTCGTACAGTGCCTTTTTTAAAATCCTTCACAAAAATGGGTTGATCTGTGACAAATTCCAACTCGTGCAGTGGAATTTCGTGTTCTAACCCATATTTATAGGAGTGGAAGCTCTTGGCAAAGTTATAGAACGAAACACAGGGGCTGATGATGTCGATTACTGCGAGGCCATCATGCAGAATGCCTGCTTTGAGGAGCGCGAGAATTTGCTTGGGATCACCAGCAAAAGAGCGGGCTACAAAACTGGCGTTTGACACAAGTGCTTCCATACACACATCAACAGGTTGATAGCGGCTGGTGCCCTGTCTCTTAAAAGAAACGCCTGCTTCCGTTGTGGCGCTGAATTGTCCTTTAGTAAGGCCATAGACACCGTTATTAGCAACGATGTAGAGCATGGGCGGGTTGCGGCGGCAGATGTGTTTGAACTGTCCCATTCCGATAGAGGCAGTGTCGCCGTCGCCGCTGATGCCAATACCGATCATTGAACGGTCAGCAAAAAGAGCCCCCAGTGCCAGCGAAGGCATGCGCCCATGCAGACCATTAAAACCGAAGGAGCGGTTCAATAGATAGGTGGGCGCCTTGCTGGAGCAGCCGATTCCGCTGAACTTGACGATATCTTCAGGTTCGAGGTTGAGCTCATAGCAGGCAGTGATGATCTGGTGGACGATTGTATTATGACCGCAGCCTTTGCAGAGAGTGCTGGGTTGGCCTTGATAATCTTTTCGGGTGTAGCCAAGTTTATTTGTCACGGCAGGCTTCCTCCTGTTCACGAATGCGGCTGGATATCCATTTGGACGTGAGCGACATTCCGTCTATGTGAGAGAGCTGCCGCAGTTTATAGGCCAGATGGGGTGCTTCAAGGGTGAGCATCTTTTTGAGCTGACCATCCCTGTTGAGTTCAATTACATAACTATGGTCATGTTCATGAATGAAATCAATCACTTCTTGATTAAAAGGCAAAGCCCGGATACGCATGTAATCGGTGGGAATGTCATACGAAAGCAGCTCGTCCTGTGCTTCAAGGGTGGGCATAAAGGTGGAACCGCTGGTGATGATGCCCACACTGGCATTCTTGTTTCGCTTCATGATGGGTTCGGGCACCAGTTCGCGTGCATGGCTGTATTTTCGCTTAAGACGTTGAAGGTTTTCTTCCCATACTTCTGGGTCTTCAGAATAATGTGCGAAATCATCATGACCGGTGCCTCGTGCAAAGTAAGTGGCATTGATATGACGGTTGCCCGGTACTGTCCGATAGGGAATGTTATCACCATCCATATCGAGATAACGCCCCCAGGGGATGTTTTGGTTTTTCAGGCGTTCGATATCATCTTCCCACAAAACTTTGCCGCGATCCATGGGTGTCTCGGGATATTGGAAAGGCTCTGCCATCCACTGATTCATGCCCAGGTCGAGGTCTGAGAGGATGATGACCGGGGTTTGCAGGCGTTCTGCAATGTCGAAGGATTTCCAGCCGAATTCGAAGCATTCATTTACATTGCCCGGGATGAGGATGATCTGCTGTGTATCGCCATGGCTGATATTGGCTGCAAAGAGCAGGTCGCATTGTGCGGTGCGGGTCGGAAGGCCGGTGGAAGGCCCAACCCGTTGTATGTCCCACACGACAATAGGAATTTCAGCGAAATACGCCAGACCGAGATATTCTGCCATCAGCGAAAGTCCCGGCCCCGAAGTAGCTGTCATGGCACGAAGACCAGCCCAGCCAGCGCCAATGATCATTCCAACAGCCGAGAGTTCGTCTTCAGCCTGCACCACCGCGCAGGTCATTTTGCCAGTTTTTGGATCTTTGCGCAGCATGGGAATGAATTCATTCATATTTTCGATGACACTCGATGCCGGGGTGATCGGGTACCAGGCGATGAATTGCGCGCCGCCATAAAGGGTGCCCAGTGAGGTGGCTGTATTGCCATCGGTCATAATATAACCCTGGGTTTTGTCCATTGCTTCTATCTTGAAAGGAACCTGCGATTTATCGAGGTGTTCTTTTGCCCAATCAACAGCAGCCAGCACAGCCTTATAGTTGAGCTTAGCCGCATCTGTTTTTCCCTTGAAATGAAACTCGAGGGCTTCGTAGATGGTTTTGAGATCGATCTCAAGCAGATAGGCTAATATTCCTGTATAAACCATATTGCCAATGTAGTTTTTTAATTTACGTTCAATGTCCATCTCATTTACGATGGCTTTAATAGGCATCGGAAAAGCAGGAACGTTTTCATAACCCTCAGGAATGGTCAGGCGGTCATCGTAGAGAATAATACCGCCCGGAGCCAGGTATTGAAGATCTTTTTCGACTGTGACAGCGTTTGCCAGCACGAGGATATGATCCTCAGCCACACGTCCCAGATAGTTATCTTTGCTGACACGCACGGTAAACCAGGTGGGCAGGCCTTTGATATTGGAGGGGAAGATATTACGTCCAGCAACCGGAATGCCCATCTTAAAAATTGCCTGCATCAAGCAGGCGTTGGCAGTAGAGCTGCCTGTTCCGTTGACATTACAAAAAGTGATGCAAAAATCATTAATAATTTTTGGTTTTATTGCCGCAGTGCTTTGCTGCATACGGACTCCTTTTATGAATGGTTATTGTAGAAACAGTAGACCCGCACTCAGGATGCGGGTCTCGTTTAAATCGCAATAGACAGAGAATGGTTTTTCTGTCGGGTTTTACACATCGTTGCAGTGTGTTGTGGCTTTTCTTCCTGATTCATTGGTATATTCGTGTTTCCATTGGGTTCAATTATGGTACCGAATCTTAATCGCAGTATAGCACTCATAAAATGCTGCGTCAAGAGAACAAAGAACACCCTTTAATGGTGAAATTTTGTCATATATTGAATGACACATTGTGCGACTGAGTTGTGCTTTATCTTTCCCGTTTACGCTTGCGCTGCGGTTTTTGATCCGATCCGATATAGATATCCAGAGAGGGTAACACCTTTTTGTGCAGCAGTAAGATCAACCCTGTGACACCTAATGCAATCACGAAAACAAGCAATGTGGTGCTGATCTTGTTCATTATGGCAGGATTGACCAGCATTACGATTGAGAGCGTCAGCATCAACATACCACCAACCAGTTTGAGAACACGGCCGCTCTTTTCTTCAAAACGACGAGATTTCAATGACATGGCTGCCGGGATGAAGGTGACTATCTCTATAAGCATATAAATGATCATATAAACAAGGAGGAGAAGGATGAATTCCCAACCCCCTATGGCTTGAGAGGTGAGAAGGTTGGTCCATACCATCGGTAATCCTGCTGTGCAGGAGAACTCAACTAAAGAAACACCTGCCGCCAATACGACTGTCGCGCTAATCGTGCCCCAGAAGGAGTCGGAAGCATTCACAACATTGCGCATTTTCTTAAAAATGCCTGGTTTTTTATCATCTGCGATTGTAAGGGAGACACCCTCTTTATACCAGAAGTAATCTTTGATATTGATCAAGGCAAAGATCCCTGCTACCAGGGCAACAACGATTTGCACCCAACCGGTGATGCTTGCGATCGTAAGTACGCTGAACAGACCAAGGATAAAGAAAGCATAGATCAATGCAGTGATGGTCAGGAAAACACCCCCGATCAGAAACACTTTTTTGCGAGAACCGGTGTGAAGTGAAAGGGCCATCAATACTGAGAGCACCCACAGGGAGCAAGGGTTTACCCCATCGACAGCAGCAATGATAATTGTAGAGGCCAGTATGGAATAATTTGAAAGATCAACACTGCCAATTAATGGAATATTGATGATGTTTGATTCTTCAACCTCAGGTGGAGATTCGGTCGGTATCAGTGTGGCCTGAAGTTCTGCTTCTTCAGGACGCACTTTTTCCATCGGGTCAGGGTAAACCCCTTCTGCCAGGTATTTTTTGATGCTTGCTTCAAAACGATCACCAAGGTCGCCGCCAAATCCGACAAAATAATCATCGCCGATAAACGTGACCGGTACACCGCGGGGTTCGAAATCATAAGCAGCACTGAATTCCTTAAGCAATGCCAGGTTTTCAGGCTCATAGTAGATTTCAAAGAATTCAAATTCCAGTGTTGGGTATTTATCTTGAAGAGAGGCTAAGAACTCCTTTTCAGCTTTGCAATGCGGGCATCCCTCACCCCAGAACAGATAAAGCGTGATGGGGATATCTTCTTGTGCAGAAACTCTGGGGAGATTGTTTTGGTTGGAGAAGAGTAAGACAGCTGTCATCAATATGATGATGAGCGCCAGCCAGCGTTTCCATTGATGATTTGTTATTGTTTTCATGTGCATATGCAACCTTCCACCTTATTTAAAGGTCAGAACACTTCTTTTGTTTCAAACTGTCGGTCTTGCTATTTTGGGTAATAGTAAACAGGCAGCGGTTTCCTGCCAGGCAGGAAAATCAACAATATTGGATTTAGAAGGACTGACGAGGTGGACGCAGCTCACGATCTGAGAGGTTCCAGGAAGAGGTAATGCTCTCAGACAGCATAGGATGCAGCCATCCGGTTGGCCGGAGGATGAGGAAGCCGGTTAACAGGAAGAAGAAGAAACAATATTCAATCTGGAATAAAAGGTGATGATTCAGTTTTTCTCCAGCGCTTAAAAATTGTTGGGTGCATTGATGATCTGCAAAGAAGCAACTCATGTTCATGACGGTAATCAGCAGTGAGCCCATGAGGATTATGACCCAAAAGAATAGCAGGAGGGTAGATATAAACTTTTTTGATTGAAGCATATGTTTCATCATCGTGGCATTATTATAGCCTTGCAAAAGTGTTTTTGCAAGGCGTCTGAGTGATAGTAAAGGGCTTATGGTACTCAATCGGATGATTGAATAAACCTTCGTGTGGCTGCGTGGAAGCTTATTCTATATATCATTTGTCAAATTGGGCCTTGACAAAATGGGGTTGACTTTATTATAATTAGAACAAATATTCTAGTTATAATAAAAGGAAGAGGAGTTACCCGTTCCTGCTTTTCATAAAGGGAGTATGCGAGATGACACATATCATTGTAGTGGAAGATCAGAAGAAAATGACGATTTTTAATGTTACTGAAGGTTATGCATCTGTAGCTAAAGGACTTGAATCTGGTGAGTGGGCATTGCCGGATTCAGAAGAAAAGCATGACCTCTCGGAGATGTGCATGTTACAGATGCCGAATTTTTTGGTGTTGCTGCCCAAAGATTATCAATGGGCAGTGCATTCAAATGACGAAGAAAGCCACAATGCGATAAGCCCCCGCCAGCGGGAGGTGGTGCAGGCGCTGGCTGAAGGATTTACGACCAAACAGATTGCCTACAAACTCGGTATCAGTCAGCGGACGGTGATGGCACACATTCAAGCTGCCAAGGAACGTTTTGGCACCTATACCCGTGCCCAGACAGTAGGGCGCGCGATGTCACTGGGACTTATTCAGGCTGGATGAAGAGGGATTGAGAACATAAAAAAAGACTGTTCTTCAAGGACTTATTGCAGGAATGGTTATAAAAAGGGCTCCATGCGGCTGCGTAGAGTCCCTTTTATAACTGGGTAAAAGGGATATACGGAAAGTTCACAGCGTAATCAAGCCGATAAGTTAACTCTTTCCGTCTAGCTCCTCATATCGATAACAATTTGTGGTGTGATCGTTGACCATACCGACAGCCTGCATGAAGGCATAGCAAATGGTAGGCCCAACGAAGTTGAAGCCACGCCGCTTGAGCTCCTTGCTCATGCGAGCAGATGCTTCCGTTTGTGTGGGTATCTCACCCATGACCTGCCAGTGGTTCTGCTGGGTGCGTCCATCTGTGAAGGACCAGATGAAAGCATCAAAACTGCCGAATTCTGATTGAACTTCCAGAAATGCGCGTGCATTTTGCACAACTGAATAGACTTTGCGTCGGTTGCGGACAATGCCTGGATTCTGCAGCAAGGCTTCGAGTTTGTCTTCATCATAGAGCGCAATTGCCCGTGGGTCAAAACGATCGAAAGCTGCACGGTAATGCTGGCGTTTGTTCAGGATGGTGCTCCAGCTCAATCCGGCCTGCGCACCTTCGAGAACCAGAAACTCAAATAGTGTCTGGTCGTTGTGTTGCGGCACACCCCATTCACGGTCGTGGTAAGCAGTCATTAACTCTGTGCTGTTCTGCGCCCATTCACATCGTTTCATTTTTAATCTCCATCAGAACAGTTGAGTTGAAAAATAGGCTCCTAAAGGGAGGAAGAAACAATAAACATTACACAATTTGGTTGTTCCGATTATACAAGGTTTTGTTCAGAAGACGGTATACAAAAAAGAAATTAGCAGGCAATTGCAGGCTCTGAACAATGGAAGCAGGGTTTTTATTCACGCATTTGTAAAGCGGTTGACAAATATCTAGAACTTCTTATTATTGATATATAGGTGAACACTGTTTTTCTGGTGAAAGCTCAAAAGAGATTGAGCCGATAAGACCCCCTGATTCTACTGTAGATAAAGGAATGCGGATGAGCAGGCCAGCCAGCCAAAAGGAAGAAACTCAGCGTCAGATTGTTGCCGCAGCTATTCGAATTATCAAAGCCAGGGGTTCGAAAGCGCTCTCTATGCGTACTCTGGCCAGAGAATTGAAACGAAGCCCGGCATCACTGTACAAATATTTTCCAAATAAGGCCTCCATTCTTGAGGCTGTGCGGGAAGAAGTGCTAAAAGAAATGACAGCTCAATTTTATGAATCAGAAATTGAGAATGCCTGGCCTCTTGAAAAAGTACGCACAGCATGCCGTGCGATGATTTCTTATGCTGAGAAGGAACCACAGTTGTACTGGTTGATCTATCAACGGCTGAATAATGCGCGGCCAGATATTAAAGCGATATTCGACACCTTCCAGTTCCAATATATGCAGAAGCAGCTTCGGATTGCTCATCGGCATGGTTTATTGAATCTTCCGAATGGATTTACTGTGGAGTTACTGTTATTGCAGCTTTGGGCTTGCATTCATGGCGTCATTATGCTGCGGCAGACACTGATGGAAACGGAAAAGGTTTTTACGGACGCCAGTGATCAAATGCTGGAGCAGATGCTTGAAAATCTCGAGAACCCGAAGGAATTGTGGAAAGTGCCTTATCCTGCATTTAAACCCTGATGCAGGGTTTATTAATGTGGTTTCTTTCTATCAAAAAGAACTGAAAATTTTCTTCATTTTCAGTTCTTTTTGATTAGTATTCCTCCGCAATTATCCTTGTTGTTTCTTTTCGCCTGTGGTAATCTTTAGGTCAAGCATAAAATATTAGCAACAAATCTTTCTGAAGGATTATAAATAGTGAGCGATCAACTCGGAATAGAACTCAGCGAACGCGAGGAGATGTATCTGGAAACTATTGCCAGCATCGTTGAAGATGAGTCTCTTGAAATAGTCCCTCTTTCACATCTGGCTGATCGACTTAATATTCATGTTGTTTCTGCCAATCAGATGGTTCGTAAATTGGAAGAAGAGGAATTGGTTAATTATTACCCCTACAAGGGAGTTAAGTTAACCGATTTTGGTCGAAAAATTGCTCTTCAGAAAATACGCAACCGTCGCCTGTGGGAAGTTTTCCTTGTCACTTATCTTGAAATGCCGCTTGACGAGGCTTCAAAAATGGCCTGTGGTATGGAACACATTACAAATGGAGAGGTGTGCCTGCAGCTGGCAAAGTTCCTTGACTTTCCGAAATTCGATCCTTATGGTAAACCTATTCCAGATTGTATGAGGAATAAAGATGCAGTACCGCAGATGAAATGGTTTGCTCTAACAGAAGCAGGGCTGGATGACCAATTGGTTGTTCGTCAGGTGAAAGCAGATGTATCTACCCGGGCATTTCTGGCATCTGAAGGCATCTATCCAGGGGCAGAGATCACAGTGGCTGGGATTGGTGACAGTGGCGGTTTTTTATTGGCCTTGAGGCAGACCCGGTTTCGGATTAATAAAGAGATAGCTGAACAAATTTTGGTACGAAAGAATAGAATGAATGCGATGGAGCTGGAAATATGATACTTGCAATGGCAAACGTGGGGGACGTCGTTCGGTTAGTAGAGATTCATGGCGGACGCCATTTGAGAAGACGTCTGGCTGATCTGGGGTTAAATATTGGAATGACGGTCACAGTTGTTACCGGTATTTCGCAAGGCCCCATTATACTGGCTGTGAAAGACTCAAGGCTGGCCATTGGAAGAGGCATGGCAAAACAAATTGTTGTAGAGAAAGTTTAATCAATATGAGAGAACAATATCGTATTGCGTTGGCTGGGAATCCAAATTGTGGGAAATCCACAATTTTCAATCAGCTGACCGGTATGCATCAGCATGTTGGCAATTGGCCCGGCAAAACCGTCGAACAAAAAACAGGTATCTGTCGATATGGTTCGGTAAATCTGGAAATCGTTGACTTACCAGGCACTTATAGCCTTTCTGCTTACTCGCAGGAAGAAATCATCGCCCGTGATTTTATCGTGCACGAAAAACCAGATGTAGTGATTTGTGTTCTGGATGCCACAAATTTGGAGCGGAATCTCTACCTGGCAGCGCAGATACTCGAATTAAATGTGTCTGTTGTGGTTACGTTGAACATGGCTGATATGCTGCAAAGCACAGGTATGAAGATTGACACTGCCAAGCTTTCTAAGGCTTTGCAGGCGCCAATTATTTATACAGCGGCAAATCGCGCAGAGGGGATTGATGAATTAATCCAGACAGCTATTATGGTGGCAGACCAAACCTCAGGGCGCCCCCTGCCAGAATTTCATCCGCATGATGCGTTTCGACCAGCAGGACGCGGCCGCCGTGGTTTTCGACGGTATGGTCAAACGCGTGGTTTCTTAAAATGGGACCAGAATATGAAGGAACCTCGTCAGAGGAACTTTCATCACCATATCTTGAAAAGGCGTTTCAGAGGGATGGATCGAAATCTCAATCGTCATGCTCACCAGCATTTGCTGGCATATACGCACCCTCAGAGGTTTATGGTAGATTACGGGCGTGAGGTTGAACATGAAATCGTAAAAATCTCTCATGTGCTGGAAAACTATCCGACCCTGGAAGCTGAATTTCCGACCCGCTGGCTGGCAATAAAACTGCTGGAGCAGGATGATGAGGTGGCGGAACATATTCGAGAGGTTGAAGATTATGAAGCAATTTTCAACACGGCAGACCTGAGCCTGGCGCATCTCCGACGGGTGTATGGTAATGGTGTAGATACGATTATTGCGGATCGGCGTTATGGCTGGATCAATGGTCTGGTGCATGAAGTGGTGACGCGTTCGACCCTCTCACGGCAGCATTTTTCTGATCAAATTGATAAACTGGTGACGCATCGAATTTTTGGTTTTGTAATCTTTTTCTTTTTGATGTGGGGTGTGTTCAAAATCTCAACAGATATCGCCGGACCGTACAGTGATTGGGTTTCTGGTTTCTTCTATGGGCCGCTTACAAATTGGACCCTTTCAATTTTAGACGCTTTAAATTGGTCAGATCTGTGGATTAAATCCTTTCTTCTTGATGGTGTGATCGCCGGCGTGGGCGGGGTGCTGGTATTTGTGCCGGTGCTCTTCTTCCTCTATATGGCCCTGGCAATTTTAGAAGATTCGGGATATATGGCGCGTGCAGCTTTCTTGATGGATAAGATCATGCACATGCTGGGGCTGCATGGCAAGAGTTTCTTGCCCATGATTCTGGGATTTGGCTGCACTGTTCCCGCGCTTTATGGCACACGGACGCTGAAAAACCAGCATGATCGGGTATTGGTTGGTATGTTGCTGCCTTTTATTAGCTGCAGCGCAAAGATTCCTGTTTATTTGATCATCTCGACGATTTTCTTTCCAGAAAATCCCGGTATCATTATTTTCTTATTGTATGTTATTGGTGTTTTAACCGCATTTGGCGTTGGATTATTATTGAAAAACACGATCTTCCGCGACAAAAAAGAATCTCCGTTTGTGATGGAATTGCCTCCGTATCGAATGCCGACTCTGAAATCAATCTGGCTTCATACCTGGGAACGCACATCAGCTTTCATTCAGAAAGCATGGACCGTGATTCTGATTGCCAGTCTGGTTATCTGGTTCCTGTTCTCACTACCTGTTAGCAGTACTCAAGCTGGTTTTGCGGAGGTGGATGTGGAGGACAGTGCTTTCGCGGTGGTAAGCCGGTTGGTTGTTCCTATTTTAAAACCAACAGGTTTCGGATCCTGGGAGAATGCGGGTGCGCTTATCAGCGGAGTATTCGGCAAAGAAATCATCGTGTCTACTTATTCACAGGTTTTCAATGTGAATGGGGCAGCAATTGAAGAAGAATCGAATACGACGTTCTTCGAGGATGTCGGCCAACTGATCGTTGGGTTTTGGCAGTCCACCGGCGATACAATCAAGTCGATTCCACTCATTGTGGGTATTAATTTGTTTGAGGATGTTGAGGAGGATGAATTTTCTTCCAGTAATAGATTGTATGACAACCTTAACCAAACGAGTGATGGGCATGCCCGCTTAGCGGCCTTCTCCATGTTGATCTTTATCCTCTACTATACGCCCTGTTTGATCTCCTTAAACGCAGAATGGCAGGAGATGGGGTGGAAACCGACCTTGATGACAGCTTTTGGACAACTTGGTATGGCCTGGCTGGTTTCTACACTTATCTTTCAGCTGGGTGTTTTATTTGGGATTGGTTGATTGTTATGTTAACAAAAATCCTTGAGAAAATTCGGAATACAAATGGCATAATATCGATTCGTCAGCTCAGTCAGGAATTAAATGTGGAACCAACCGCATTAGAAGGTATGATTCTGCAATTAACCCGTATGGGGAAATTGGAAATAGTGGAGGATGATGTGTCGGAGGGGGGAACAAATTGCAAGGCTTGTGTCGGCTGCCATGGGGCAGCAAACTGTCCTTTTATTGTCAAACTTCCACGCACATATCGATTGAAATAGAAGTCCCCATCTCTCACTGTGTTATGGAAAGTTTTTCTTATGTCATCTCGAACGAAGATGGGCAACACCCATCGGAGTTGTGAGATGACATAAAGTTCTTACCTATCCCTGAATCGGCACAAAACCGATTCTTTCCCTTCCCGAAGCATCGTTTACGATGCAATCAGGGAAGGGCTGGGGTTAGGTTGAATTAGAAACGCCCCTCTCTCTCCTTGACTAGAGGAGAGAATGCGTCTGTTGTTCCGACCAAAAATCTGCGAAGTCGATGGACCAGCAATGCTGGTTTAAGTGGAGGAATCGCTGAGATAAAACAGTTGTCATTTTTCTTTCAATGAAAAAGGGACTCAAAGCGTACATCTTAGTGATATTTCGACTCCAACCAGCAAAACTGGTTTTCGCTCAATATGACAGAAAGGGTTTATAACCCGGTGCTGGGTTTCTGGTGAATTGGCATCGACACGATCACCTGCGTACCTTCGTTTGGCTTGCTGTTGATCTGAATCTGGCCTCCATGCAGCTTTGTTAATTGGTAAACCAGGGCCAGCCCCAACTTTGCCCCAGATGGTTTATCTGAGGGAACCCTATTGTCAATATGTGAAACTTGAGCAAGTGGAGCAAACGTTTTTTCAAGTTCTTCATCAGTAAAACCGATGCCGGTATCCCATACACAGAAATGAACCCGGGTTCCATCCTCATCCAGAGAGACATTGATCCCAACCAATCCGTGTTCAGGTGTGAATTTTATGCCATTGTCGAGTAGTTTTGTTAAAATTTGCTTGAAACGAATGGGGTCAGCCATGACATAACTGATGTTCGGATCGATATTATATTGAAGCTGGATTTTCTTCCGGTTGGCACCCTTTTGCACAAACATCAGACTTGAGCGGCATAAGTCAGAAAGGATGATCTTTTCAAAGCGAAGGTCTTCTTCAAGCTGTCCAATCCTGCTCAGATCAAGAATGTCATTGATCAGATGAAGCAGTTCTCGCCCGCTGCTCTCAATCATCCTGACGAACTTGAGATGTTTCTCTGTGAGGGGGTGACTTGTTTGGGCATAGAGGGTTTCAGCGACTCCAAGGATAACCGTGAGAGGGGTCTTCAGTTCGTAAGACATATTGGACAGGAACTGGTCTTTTGCGAGCATTGCTTGTGAAAGTTCCTGATTTGCATCGCGTAGTTTGTCCATCTGATCTGCTACCTGATAAATCAATTCCTCGCGCTCTTTTTCGAGCTGGTTCTCAATAGCCTTTTGAGCAGACATATCCCAGAGAATCACGATATTGCAGAACTCGCCCTCTATTGTAATGGGATGAACGATAATCGAAAGATGAACCGTTCCATCAGGTCGTTCCAGCATAAGCTCCTGCCGGTTGACAGAATTATTATCATCAGCAGGTTTTGTGTATTGCAGACGTTCTTTGGATGATTTCCAGAGACCGATTTCTACGGATGTTTTCCCCCGCGCCTGCTGGCGGGAAATACTAAACAGCTTGCTGAACGCTTTATTGATCTGCAGGATACTGCCGTCTACCTGGCTGGTGATAGCAATCATGGCAGGTGATTCTTCGAAAATTAGTTCAAAATTGTGCTGTGAGCGTTGTAGACTGGCTTCCATTTGCTTCTGGTTGCTGAGGTCTGACATATTGAAAATCAACTCCTGCACAGTATCATCGTGCATGACCGGGATGATGTTGATCTGCATCCAATGTTCTTCGCTATCGAGGGACTTTCGAACGGGTAATTCGATGTTGACAATGGTTTTTTCCGTAATTGCCTGGATAACCGCTTCAACAGCTCGATCGTGCGTACTGGCCCCTACAAGCGAAAAGAGATTGCTTCCCAGAAGTGAATGATTAGATGCTTTTTCTTCATCAATACCCCAGTTGCTATATTTAATCGTCATATCCAGATCAGCGATCATAATCAGGGTTGGGGAATTTTCTACCGTCATTTTGTAACGGGTTTGCGTTTCAGATAATTGTTTTTGTGTTTCAATCAGGTCGGTGGCATCGTGGATGGCGGTCAGCAGGTATAAGGGTTGTTTATTTCCATCAAAGAAGATTTTGCTTTGTGACTTCATATAGTGCAGTCGTCCATCAGGATGAGTGATCCGGAAGTTGAATCCGATTGCTTCATCAGTCGGGTTTTGAATGATGCTGTCGAGATATTCTGCAAATTCAAGGCGATCTTCAGCGTAAATGCTGCGGATCATGTGGAAATCTGTGGCCTGCTCTTGATCTTCAATGCCGAAAATGGAGCATAATTCTTCAGAGAAAAGAGATTTCTTCGTTACAAAGTCATATTGGAGTCGGCCTGCTTTAACAAGATGTTGCGTTTCAGAGAGATGGATCTGATTTTGATAGAGTTGTTGTTCGGTGTGCAGGTGAATCATGGCGATACTGAAGAAATTGAGGATGTTGTCGACAAACTTATAGTCAAAACCACCTTTGAAATCGAAAAGGATCAATGAGATCATGCGGTTGTCTGCGGAAAATATCTTGCGCGTAAAGATTCCGAAGGGGATGAATTCAGCGGTTGCGAAAAGGGTGTCTGGAAATTCTAGATTTTCATTAATAATAGAATTAAGTTGATCCTGAGCCAGCCACTTGATCTGGTCATCTGTTATATCCATTGTATTGGATTCGGTATCGATGAATTTTGTCAGGTTGGCTGTCATTTCTCCTAAAGCGAGAAGGCTGCCTTCATGTTTAATGATTTGTAGAGTGCGATAGGCCAGATCTACTTCAACTAACATGAGAACAGTTGATTGGCAGCAATCTGCTATTTCTTTAAAAACAGTGTCATAAATTTGTTGACGGCTATCAACCTGCAGCAGGGCGGTTGTAACCTTGCTCAGCATCTCACGTTTGTGGCTTTCACGGTGGCGCAGTGTGATGTCTTGTAAAAAGGATAATATAAACCTTTTTCCTTTGATTTTTATATTCTGTTGATGTGCTTCTACCATGATGACTTCTCCAGTCATATTTTTCATGGCAAAAACATGTTCAATATCAGTACTTGTTTCGCTGTGACGATAGATGGCAGGCAGGTCATCTCCATTGGTATAAAGAAGGTCTTGCAGAGATTTATTTTTCAGAGATTCTGTACTGAAACCCAGAAGAGTTTCCATTGCCTGATTGCAGGAGATGATTTTTCCATCCAGCCGATACAGTAAAATGGGTTCACGTGAATCAAAAAATAATTTTTCAAAAAAGGAATGAGCTTCATTGATGGAAGCCCATGTATTTATTGCAAAAACAGTTGAAGGTATGACCAGTGCCAGGGTGTAAATCGTTTTCATGAAGGGGGATAACCAGAATGAACTGACTTCAGCTTGTTCTGGTTCAATTAAGTTGAGTGCGGTTGCTGCTTCATTCGACCAGATCAAGAATAAAATCGCCAGCGTAAGGAGAACTGAAATCAAAATGATGATAGCAGGGGAGAGTTTTTTTTGATTCCGCTGATAGTTTGATTTTGTTTGTAATGCTTCAAGCATGTGGCGATGTCCTTTGCAGGTTTAATGGTTTATATGAACAGGTTCGGCTTGTTGTTATGATTTGAAATTGAGTGACCCTTCGAAAAAAGACATTTGGCATGCCATTTTTCACAATGCATTTTCATATTGCGGTCATTTCCTTCACAAAGTCGATAGAAATCAGGAATTGGGTGAGTTAGATACCCTTAGTTTCCTTACACTATGCAATAGCAAGTTCTATTCCAACCTGGGAAAAATTACAGGTTTGTGAGGATCAATATTTTCATAAACTGCAGTTTGCTGCTCAGGGTGGTTGGGACAGACCTTGGGGTATCTATTCATGTAAATCCAAAATTGCATAAACATGCAATAACGGCCGTTAGTTCTAACAGCTTGTATCCCACTTACTTTTCTGGTTTAATCAATACAATAAGTAGAACAAATATTCTAAATAAATACAGGAGAATTTCATGGATGCAATTCAACACAACCATTCTCCACAAAGTTCAGGGGTGCTGCGAAACGAGATTCAAATGATACGCGGCATCATGCAGCGTGTGATGCCGTTGATCAATGAGGGATGCAGTCTGCAGGAGATGCTCAAACTACTGGATTCTCTCAGCATGGCCAGCACGCGCCTGGCGACATTGCTGAAGACTGATTTGCAGCTCAGCCAGAAGGATGATCTGGCGGATGCGCTGAATGAGGCTCTGGCAGAGATGCTGGACGAGATGAATCAGGAGACTTGACGTTCGTAATCGATTACAAATTTCTGGCGGTGCCGAGGTTACAGGTCAATGGCTGGGTGGGACAAGGTGGAAGAGCGATGCTTGCCGTGCGGAGGGGTTTCTTCGCAGATATGTGCAGCCCTGTCTCAGGTCCAGGCCGCCAGAAATTAAAAATAATACCGTTCTGAGTGGTTCACACCCAGAACGGTTAATGGGGAGGAGGGAGAATGAACGGAGAGCAGGTTCAATTGTTTGCAGAACGCCTGGGACGGGCGATGGATCATGTGGAAGCGGACTTGAAAGAAATTCGAGCGCTGCTGCTGCATCAGGGGGCGATGACAGAACAGCGGTTGGTGCTGCTTGAAAAATTGTGCGCCGATCACGAAGAGCGCCTGCGGACTGTGCAAACCGGTGTCACCCAATTCAAGGTGTGGTCAGGCCTGACAAGCGGCTCTTCGGGGCTGTTCTCGCTGGTTGCTTTGCTGCGGACTTTTTTTGAATGAAGGTTATTTTTATGCTCTATCCAATGCCAATTACTGATCAAAAGAAGCACTTCAAACAATTGCTATCAAACCTCGATTCCTTTTGCCGGTTTGCCAGCGGTCTTCGTCTGCGGCGTTATCAACAGGATCCAGCACGCGCTATTCTGCGTTCTGTCCGTGAAGGATTGGGGCATTCCATTGTGGTGCTTTTCCCCCGCCAATCAGGCAAGAACGAACTTCAGGCCCAGTTAGAGAGTTATCTATTACTTATGCTCAGTATCCAGGAAACGGAGATCATCAAGGTCTCACCCACCTGGAAGCCGCAGAGTCTGAATGCCATGCGGCGGTTGGAACGTGTGCTGGAAAATAACCGCCTGACACGGGGAAAGTGGAAGAAAGAATCGGGTTATATCTACCGTCTGGGACGGGCGCGTATCTTTTTCCTCTCAGGACAGCCTGAAGCCAACATTGTAGGTGCAACCGCTTCAACGATGTTGGAAGTCGACGAAGCGCAGGAAATTCTTATCCGTAAGTTCGATAAAGAGATTGCGCCGATGGCTGCCAGCACAAATGCCACACGGGTCTTCTGGGGCACAGCATGGACTTCAACGACCTTATTGGCGAGAGAGCTTCGTGCTGCTCAGGCTGCTGAAGTGCGGGATGGCATCCAACGTGTTTTTCGGGTGAATGCGGACGTGGTGGCTGAAGAGGTACCGGCCTATGGACGTTTCGTTGAACAGCAGGTTGCACGTTTGGGGCGCCAGCATCCCATGGTGAAGACCCAGTTCTTCTCCGAAGAGCTCGCAGGTGAAGGAGGGATGTTTCCTCCTGAGCGTATTCAATGCTTATCAGGAAACCACACTGCTTTATCCTTGCCAATACGCGGCGCCTCCTATGCTTTCCTGATTGATTTTGCTGGCGAAGATCGTGGCATGGCACTCAATGGTGAGATGGATCATCCTGATCGTGATGCAACAGCTCTGACAATTGTCGAGATTGACCACAGCACATTGAGCGATCCGGTGATTCGTGCTTCACGATACCGCTGTGTTCAGCGGCAGGCGTGGCGCGGCATCCTGCATACAGAGCTCTACAGCGCCTTGCTGTCTCTGGTTGAAACCTGGCAGCCGCGCTGGATTGTTACCGATGCGACTGGTCTCGGCGCTCCTCTTTCTTCTTTTCTCGAGCGGGCATATCCAGGGCGGGTGATTCCCTTTGTTTTTAATGCCAGCAGCAAATCAAAATTGGGGTGGGACTTTCTGGCGATGGTGGATGGCCGCCGCTGGCTGGAATTTGCTTCCTGTAATACGATGCAGAAAACAATGCAGGAAGCCTTTTTCCAGCAGCTGCGGTTTACCGAGATGAATCTTCCACCAGGTAGTGGAAAATCCTTGCGCTGGAGTGTGCCGGATGGCACGCGTGATCCGCAGAGCGGTGAGGTCCTGCATGATGACTGGGTGCTTTCCGCAGCACTTGCGACGCAATTGGATAACCAACCTCTGGCGACCATGAACCAAACAATGGCTATCGCTGCTGCTGCTGACCCGCTCGTTGAGCTTGATTATGGCTTTTAAGGCAGATTTAAATTTTTCTTGAATTGATATTCAAACTGGAGGTGTTGAATGACGTATCCCTTATCCTCGGAAGTGGTTTCCGGACAACCGACCGCAGCCGATCATTATAATCACCTGCGTAAAGACGCGCTCTATCTTGGAAACACACCGACTGAGTCTGTTGATCTCTCATTGCTTCTGTCAACGTATTCCGATAACCTCAATCTTTCTCTGCTTGGAACGAACCGCCTGCGTATCACGGCTGCTTCTGCTCAACCGGTGACGATTATGACGGCCGGGAAATTACTGCGTGCTGCTGCCAATGTCGACCTCTCAACAGCACAGGCGCCTTCTGGCGGGGCGGCCTTATGGTATGTCTTTGTCCAGGCAGAAGTGACTGATAATACGATTCATCTTGTGGTGAACACGTCCGCTGCCCCCACATCCACTCAAAGGATGATTGGTTCTTTCTACTGGGATGGTAGCCAAATTGTGCCTGATTCAATCACCCTGACGAGACGTTCTTCGATTCTTTCTGCACTTCAATTATCTGGTACTGCCATAGCAGGGGGAAGGCTCTGCCTGCAACCTTCCTCTCCCTTTGAAACAACCGATCGCACAGGTCTGACAGTGTATTATTCACCATTTGTGTCGAAAACTCTGATATTGTATGTTCCCGGGGTTGACCGTTGGATACCGCATGAATTCACCGAAGTTTCGATAACGCTTCCCAGCACGACCAATAAGAATTATGACATCTTCGCTTCCTTTGACGGCGCAGCGATCTCGCTCAGTTATGCGGTGTGGACTTCAGATACGATTCGGGCTTTTGCACTGGAATTGCAGGATGGAAGAACGGTGCTTTCATCTGATAAATCCTGTCTTTATCTTGGTACCTGCCGGGTGAATGCTTCGGGTGTGGTGTCGGATACAGAGACGGAGCGCTTTGTATGGAACGCATTCAATCAACGAATCAAACTGCTCACAAAAAGTGACACCACCGATCACACTTATCAGGCATTAACATGGCGTTCGTGGAACAACGATACCGGTAACAAAGTGTCTTTCGTCACTGGAGAGCAGTGTGTATTTTGCTGCCAGCTGCATAACGCCATGAAAGGGTCAACTGCTGGCAAACTGGCGGCCGCAGGGATTGGCGCGAATACTACTACAACAGCCGTTAAAGACCTGGCCTGTTATCTGAATCAGCATTTTCATGCATCGCTGGGTTACTGTGGATTGGCGCAATTGGGCTTGAATGAATATTCCATGCTGCAAAAATCTGAGAACAGTTATTCGGTGTCTTATTACAATGCTGCGCTGATGGCTGCATGGCTATGCTGATGATTGAATCAAGAAAACTGCGAAGGCGGTCGTTTGGTTGCACACTCGTTCAGAATCAAAATTTCAAAGAAAGGAGTCAATAAATTGGATGAAACCTATGAAACCGAGTCAGTCGTTCACTGCAATCCTGCTCGCTTGTTTGAGGAATTGAAAGCCGAAGGCATCCCGATTGTTTCCATTGATGAATTTGGGACTGCAGTCTGCTCTCGCGTTTTGACATCAGGAGAAGAGGGTGCGCTGCAAGCATTGATAGCAGCGCACGACCCGAATGCTGAAGATGAAGCCGCCGCCCTGCAAGAAGAATTGCTCAACGAAGGCGTGACAGATGAAAGGCTGCTGGCCGCACTATGGGACGCAGTTATTGAGCAAGATGATAGCGCTGCAAGTGTTTTGCAGCAGAAGATTGCTGATGTAAAAGAAAGGATGCTGTTAAATGCAGAAATCCAATAAGGAGAATCCACGGCGCGAATCTTTGCAATTGAACGCAAAGATGGAAGCATCCACAACACATGGTTTTGAGATTCTTGCGATCACCGCGGGGGAAGGCAACGGCTGGCACTTCTCGAGGGAGGTGCTGCGTGCTTCGCTGTCTCTATGGGAAGCGGTGGAGACGTTCATTGACCATGGGGTGCAGGATAGCGGTAGTAATGGACGCTCTCTGCGTGATCTGGCCGGGATGTGCGGGACACCACAGTGGGATGAAGTTCGGCAGGGCATCCGTCTGCAATTAAAACCTCTTGGCCCTGCCGCAGAATTGCTGCGTTCACTTGGTGAAGCTGTGCTGGAAGGAAATGGTAAAGCGGCCCCGGCGGTGGGGTTCTCAGCAGATTTACTCTTCACTGCCAACGATAGGCAGGTTGAGGAAGTTCTCAAGGTCTATTCCGTTGATCTTGTCTTTGACCCGGCGCGCGGGGGTGCTTTCTTGCGCGCTTTTCAAACCCAACGCAATCAAAACCAAAAGGAGAAAAATAATATGTTGGAAGAAACTCGAACACAGACCACAAATGATGAAGCAGGAAAGGTGCTGACGAAGGAGTTGTGCGGTTACTTGCTGGAAACTGCATTGCAGGCAGCCCAACTTCCTCAAGCAGCTGAGGAGCGTTTGCGCGTGCAATTTAACGATAGCACATTTCAGCCTCAGGAATTGAGACAGGCCATTAACGACACCCGTAATTTTATAGGGGCGCTCACCGCCGCACAAACAGTGCAGGGGCCATCCAATCGCATTCATGGGATGTTCACAGCTGAAGACCGCCTGCAGGCGGCGGTGGATGATCTGTTTGGAGCACCGCGGGGAGAAAAGCTGCAAAATGTACAACCTGAACGTCTCTCCGGGATCCGTGAACTCTATCTGTTGATGACGGGTGATTATGATTTGCATGGAGGCATGGTGCCTGAACGGGCCCGTTTTGCGACAACGACTGATTTCAGCGGGTTGGTCAAAAACGCCATGAACAAGGTAGTAACCAACACCTGGGAAGAACTGGGGCGGGCTGGCTATGACTGGTGGCGCAAGATCACGCGTGTGGAACACTTCAACACCCTCAATCAAATCACCGGCATTCTTGTGGGCACAGTCGGCAGTCTGCCTTCAGTCGCCGAAGGCGGAGAGTATACCGAGTTGAGTGTGGGAGATAGCCCTGAGACTGCAAACTTTACCAAGTATGGCGGTTATATTCCACTGACGCTGGAGCTGATTGACCGTGACGAAACGCAAAAGCTGCGTTCCTATCCGCGGGAACTGGCTGCGGCTGGATTGCGTAAGATTTCAGCCTTGGTGGCCGCCGTCTTTACTGCCAATTCCGGGGTGGGGCCAACCCTGGCTGATAGCGGGGCGCTCTTCAATGACACCGCTGTTTCCACTGCCGGCGGGCATGCGAATTTAGGGACAGCCGCACTCAATGCCGCGGCATGGGAAACCGCCTCGCAGGCCGTATACAACCAGCCCATGTTGATTAAGAATGCCGCCACATTCTATGGAGCTGGCCCTGCGATGGCTGTCAGTCCGCGTTATCTGCTTGTACCGCGCGCTTTGCAGTTGAGCGCCATGCAGCTCCGTTACCCTACTTTCGAACGGACAGTGAATATTTACAGCGAGAATCAACAACGCGGTGAACCGGGTGATGTGATCACTGTGCCGGAATGGAGTGATTCCACGGATTGGGCGGCGGTCTGCGACCCGCACGTGGCACCGGCGATCTATCTGGGTGAACGGTTTGGGTTGATGCCTGAAATATTCGTTTCGGGCCAGGAAAATATTGGGGCGGTCTTCACCCATGATGAGCATCGTCTCAAGGTGCGCCATTTCATGGCAGTGTGGGTGAATGATTTTCGGTCGCTTTATAAGAGCAATGTGTCGGATGCCTGATAAGGCAGTTTGAAAAATTATTGAAAGAAAAGGAGAAAACGGATGGAGAAAAAAATGATTGTGTTGCTGCGTTCCCGCAAATTTTGGGCGGCGCTGGCAGGGCTGTTGGTTGTGATTCTGCGGGGTTTTGTGGCAGATTTTCCCGTAGATGACGAACAGTTAATAGGTCTGGTTGTCGTCGTCGCCAGTTATATTCTTGGTACTGCCATCGAGGATGCCGGGCGGGGCGACTATTTGACTGTCCTGCCTAAAAGCGAGAGTAGTGATGAATATTCCGCACAATAAAGCATCTCTGGGTGAAACGGAACAGATGAAGAAAATGGAGGGCGGTCCGGCCGTCCTCCATCCTACCCATCAGGTCATTGCTTATATCCCGCTGACAATGAAGAAAGACCCGGGGGCGGAGAAAGATGAAATCAATAACGAGGAGGACAGCGATGAATTGGAGCAGCAGGCTGAAAAAACAATGGCAGAAAATTCGTGAGGTCTTTCATCGTGAGACAGATAAGACTCTTGCCCTGGGCAGTACGTTCTGGCGGCAGACCGAGCGCGAACGCCAGCCGTATCAACGAGAACAGGTGATGAAGGAAGCGTTGGAAGCATGGCAGGTGAACCCGCTTGCAAGACGAATTGTGGAACTGACCACGCAGTATGTGGTGGGCGCTGGCGTGCAGGTGGAGTGCGAGCATGTTGAGAGCCAAAAATTTTTACGTGCCTGCTGGCATCATCATCTTAATCATCTGGGTACCCGTCTGATGGAATGGTGTGATGAACTGACCCGTTCGGGGAATCTTTTCATCCTGCTCAGTACCGATGCCAGCGGTATGTCTTACTTTCGGGCGGTTCCCGCCACAGCTATTGAGCGTATTGAGCATCAGGAAAATGATCTTGAGCAGGCGCTAAAGTTCTATCCCAAACCCACGCTTGATGACCCTGATCCAGCACCCTGGACAGCCTATAACGTTCAGCAGGATCATCGCGATGTGGAAGGCAGTTTTCAAACCGTGATGCTGCATTACGCTATCAACCGTCCGGTGGGGACACAGTGGGGTGAGAGCGATCTCGGCCCAATCCTGCGCTGGATCGCACGATATGCCAACTGGCTGGAGGACCGTGCCCGGCTCAACCGCTATCGGAATGCGTTTCTATATGTGGTGCGTGGAAGATACCTTTCGGAGAGCGCCCGCAGCGCTCGCCAACGGATATTGAATACCCGGCCGCCAACTCCGGGTTCCATTCTGGTGACTGATGAATCAGAATCCTGGGAGATTATTTCTCCACAGCTGGCTTCGCAGGATGCTTCGCTGGATGGTCTGGCTTTGAAAAAGATGATCGCCATCGGGGCCGGGGTGCCGCTCCACTTCCTGGCCGAGCCGGAATCTGCGACACGCACCACCGCTGAAGCTTCAGGCGGTCCAACCTTCCGATATTACCAGCAACGACAGCGATTCTTTCTGTGGATGGTGAAGGATGTGATGACAGTCGCATTGCACCGACGGGCTATGGTGGCACGAGGAAGTGTAGACGTTGACGCACCGGTGTTTGTGAGGGGAGCGGATATTTCAGCACGCGATAATTTATCCCTTTCACAGGCAGCGCAGAATGCGGCAGCTTCTTTCCTTGAACTGCATGAACAGGGGTTGATTGACGACCGCGAATTGCTGCGCATGGTCTATCGTTTTGCGGGAGAAGCCGGGCCTGTGGAAAAGAAGGGAGAAACACATGGATCGAAGTGAATTTCATGAGCGCATTCTGCTCTTTTTGCATGACAGCGATAGCACGCGTTATGATGAAGATTTGCTTGATAGCGCTCTGCGTCAGTCTCTAAATCATTTTTCGCTGGCCGTGCCGTTGACCAATAAAGCTGAGTTGATGGTGGCTGTGAACGGTTATGAATACTCTCTCAATACATTAACGTCACTGACACAGGTGCTGGCGATATGGTATCCGTGGTGTGACGGTGACCTGCCGGTAAAACCTTTGCGTGAATGGTATCTCTACTGGCAGAATGGCACGCCGGTACTGCGATTGCAGGAGAAGATGTTTGAAGAAGGCACCTCAATGAAACTATTTTATGCCGCCTGCCATACAATTTCGGGGTTGGACGGGGCAGAATCTACCACCTTGCCCGAGGTTTCAGAAGAAACGCTGGCGTTGGGTGCGGCAGGAAAAGCGGCTCTCATTCGAGCTTCTCATCTGGTCGAGTCACATGGTTCACCAGCTTCTGACCGCGATCAGCTTTTTCAGCTTGGGCAATTGTGGTGGGAAGGCTTCAAGGCGCGGTTGTCCGAATTCAAACGTATGGCGCCATTGCCGATTTCTCACTTCGATGAATATGGTTGGGAGATGGAGACATGAATCAGATGATGACGCTGTACGAATGGGAGACACGCGGCGGGGATAATTGTCCTCTATGTGAACGTTTGAATGGCATTCGACAGACGATGGAATTCTGGAAGGCATCTTTGATGCCGGGCTTTCACAAAGGCTGTGACTGTCGTCTGGTACTGGTGACAACAACAGTCGAGATTAATTGCACACGTCTGCCGGTGAGTTCAACACAAAACAAGGCGCGGGCAGGCATCAGGCAGCATTTTCCTCAAGTGAGGTTTCTCGAACAGCGTGTCCCTTCGGTGCGTATGAAGTAGAAGGAGGGCAATCATGACAACAGCACAAATTGGCGTAAATTGTCATATCACACTGACTCATCCAGATGTTAATGAGGGAGAACCAATCGGATTTATTCTGAGGCAGGAAGGCTCTCAACTGCCGGTTGTTGCTATTCAACGTGAGCGCAGTTCGAATGGTGATGAAGAGATCCATGTCTTTTTCGAAATTTTACTTGCTGAAGAATTAATGGCGCCCAATGGTGCATCCTGCCCGTGGACGAAGGCGGAAATGTATGCCCATCTGGTAAGTTTTCTGGCGGTGTCAGACGGTATTGTGCTGGGATTCGGCGGCGGTGTTCTTTCTTCTTTGGGTGCTCTGGGACACGCCGCCACAGAACTGCATTTCCCCGATCATTGTCGCGTGAGCTGTCAGTTCTCGTGTGTCGGGGCCTATTTCCCGCCGGTGCCTCTTGCCGATTATCAGGCCTCGCTGTGGGATGGATTACGTACCTGGGCGACTGCATATTGGAGGTAGTGGGGGTGCCTGTGATTAAAAAGGACAAAGCACCAGCCATGGCTGGTGCTTTGCTCCATCTAACGTCAATGAAATTCAAACCAAAAAACGAGTTTTCACTGTTGTTCGGGGAGGAGAACGAATGTGAATTTCATTTGTTTTTCAATCGGTCTGGCAATTAGAGCCAGAGAATGCTTAATAAATTACTCCAGAATTTCTTGAGGTTGAATGAGTGTTTTCGCTCTGGCCGTGCGTTCTCAGTATGTTCACAGAGAATGCACCTTCGGTTGAGGACAAAAGCGTGTGCGCTGGTTACATCACTCGGGTACATGATAATCTCCTTTATTTTCGATTTCTTCCTTCCGTAAGAACCAATCATCGATTGGTTCGACGTCACGGGCCTTCCAATTCCCATAACGGATATTCATTTTTCGTCTTATTTGTCGTTGCGCCTGGTTTGTTGTTTCTCGGTTTTTTTCTGAGCATTCATCCGGTGGGTGCGCAGGGCGTCTTTACGACATACGACATAAGCATTGGCATTCTGTACACTAAAGCTCATCATTTTCTTTCTCCATTTTTTTCAATTTCTTAGAATTGTTAAGTTCTTCTTTCGTTATCTTGATTCTAGTTTAGCACAATATTTAAAAAAGTCAATACTAAATATCAATTAAATTGATATTTTAAGGTTGAGAATTGATATTATAGGACAAAAAACTTGTTTTTATTGATTTATTGAGAATAAGTGAGTTTTTATGCGTTTGTAGGGATGAATTCGGGTGATTTTTCTGGCTTTTACACTGCCTTTACAGGCGCTTTACATTGCCGTGGCATAATGAAAACATCAAAGTAACCGTTTTATTACTGATTTCATGAAAGGAGATTTAAAAAAATGAAAAATAAGAAATGGCGAAAATTTGGATTAATTGCTCTGGCATTTGTTATGGTGGGGGCATTAGCATTCGTGGCTGTGGAAGGCCGTGTTTCTGCTGATGAGGGCGAACCGGAAGATCCCGAAACGGGCTTCCCCTTCAGTGGGTTTGGCCCCGGGCCGAATCACCCCGCTCGAGACCGCGCAGCGCGGTTCATGCGCTATGGCCGTGAAGAATATCCACAGAGCGTCGCTGACCAGAGTGGAATTGCGCTTGAAGACCTGCAATCTGCTCTTTATGAGCGAACCCCTCTCAGAGTTGTACTCAGCGAAGAGGGCTTCAGCGAAGAAGAAATCGATGAAATTCTTCTCAATGCTCAATATGCAATTGTCGACAAAGCTGTAGAAGAAGGCCGCATTACTGAAGAAGAAGCTGTAGAAAACAAGGAAAAACTGGCTGAATTGGACGAGGCCCGTGAGGAATGGCAGGCCAACCGTGAAGAGTATCATGAATTATGGCTGGAAACTATCTCTGAAAAAACCGGTATCAGCGTTGAAGAACTTGAAGCTGCACAGGAAGACGGCACTCTTCATGAATTATTGGAAGAAAACATGACAGAAGATGAAGCGCAGACCCTCATCGAAGAAACCCGGCAGGAACTGGTTGACCAGGCATTAGCTGAAGGGTTGATCACTGAAGAACAGGCCGAAGCCTGGCTGAATCGTTTCAACCATCCTCGATTGCCCGATGACTTTGCTGAGCATATGGAAAATTATCTTGGCAAGGATTGGAAAGGCCGCCTGTGGCAGGGTTTCAAAAACCGAATTTTCAGAGGGAATGATTAGAATAAGCTGACTAAAAATGATGTAAAGGTTTACTCTCCCCAAAATAAAGAAGTTGTCTGAAAAGACAGCTTCTTTTCTTTTTAAACGGTTATCCTCCCTCTCAGGGGCTCAGGGAGAAAAAACGCTTGTCATCCTGAGCGAGCAAATCCGTAGGAGTTGTAAGCCGAAGGATCACTGAATGGTTGCTTTGAAATTCCTTTTCAGGAGGGAAGGATTTCAACCACGAACACCGTAGAGATATTTCGACGCAAACGGGCTTTGCCCGTTCTTGCTCAATATGACAAATGCTCCTCTGCCCGTTCTACTCTTTTTGCTTGCCTATTCCACAATCTTTCCCGTTTCCTTGACAAACGCTTTCTTAGATGACAGAAAAAGCCCTAATTTGTCAGATACTATCCTTCTTTAAATAATGGCAAGTGTGCCAGTGCTTTTACATCAGCCCAATCACCAATGTCTCCCTCGGTGCAGATAGCGGCATTCGCAACGACTTCACCGCCGCTCTTTTCCACGATTTCTTTCATGCTCTTCAACGTTGAGCCAGTTGAGATCACGTCATCGAGGAGGACTACTTTCTTACCTTTCAGCAGTTCATGATCCTTTTCGTTTAGCACGAGGGTCTGCTCTTTGCCGGTGGTGATCGACAATGTTTCTGCCTTGATCACGTCACCCATATAAGGTTTATAACTCTTGCGCAGAACAACATAGGGTTTGTTGGTTTCATAGGCGATGGCGTGAGCTACAGGGATGCTTTTGGCTTCGGCGGTCACAAAGAGATCATAATCAGTGTCGTTCAGTTTTTCAGCCAGTCCTTTGGCGGCCGCGACAGTGAGTTCGACATCCCCCAGGATGTTCAATACGGCGATGCGCAGCCCGGGAGCTACCTCAAATAGAGGTAAATCACGCTTCACACCATTAATTTCTACTGGATATACATCTCTTTTCTCGGTCATACCAAAACCTCCTCAGGTTCATGTTGGTGGACGTGGACATAGTTAATGAATGAAACTTAGTGCAGGCGGAACTATATTTATTTTAAGGAATAACCGGAGAAAGGTAAATCCTCTCTCCGGTTATTAAGTCTATCATAATTCCAGTCGTCATTGATGACGGGTTGTTGGTTTCCCAAAGAATATGAAATCCTCAACAAAGGCATATACGGGCTTGTTCAGGGCAAAATTTGTTCATTCGTTAGACGCCCGAAATTGTGCAAATGGTTTTTTTCTTGGAAGAGTCCAAGAAAAAACCTCGCAAGCTCCAAAAGAAATAGAAAACACGAAGATAGATGCATTAATCATAATTCCAACCGCTGTGAACTTTCGATTTGCTGTTGTTCTTGCATATTCGATTCTTGTTTCGCTGTTTTTACCCACAACACCACCAGTGCAATCAGGTAACACAGTGCAAAAAGCACCAACCCGCGCAGGTTTTCTGTGTGGGCAGGATCCATTCTTACCAGCGCGTCAAAAACCAGCCACAAAGTGATGGTGCCGGTGACAAAAGCGATTTTACGTTGAGGGGTGAAAAGTTCTTCCACTTGATCCAGCCAGCGTGTGAACACCAGATAGGCGAGGATGAGGGCGCTGGAGAGCCACCAGCATAGTATTGCAGGCAGGCCGATATTGGGGAGAAGGATGTATACGATGAAAAAGAACAGCATGCCCAAGAATCCCAGCCAGTAGAAGCGGCGGGGTTTTGGGACGGTTTTTCGTGGTGTGCGGATGGGAGGAATCCGCAGGGCGATCCATACCAGTGCGGCGATGAGTACAAAGCAGGCAGTGAGTTGAAGGAGCGAGGCTTTCATCCCAAACCCGAGGCCGAACAGCATCATTGAGCCGAAGGCGATTGAGGCTGTGATAACCCCGCCTTTCTTTAACCATGCTTTTCCACGGTGAGCGGGAAAGAGCACATCCACGATCAGAAGGGGGGAAAGGATAGAAAGAGCCGCGTGAAAGATGGTCAGGTTGATGGTCCAGATCCAGTTGACCCCCACCCAGCGCCCGAAGGTGCCGTAGAAGCCAAGGTCCATCCACGCCGGGTCGAAGAAGGAACGTACCACCACGCCCTCTTCATAGATGCCGTAGGCGAGGCCGAGGAGGAATACGCTCATCCAGCCCAATTTTCTGCGCACCATCAACTCACGAATGAGAAGCGCTCCGCAGCCATAGAGGAGGAGCTGCATGGGTAGTGTAAACGGTTGAATGAATTCAAGTGGTGGCAGCGAGGAAGAGAGAATTTCCCCGGTCATGGGTGCTAGAAAGAGTAAAAAGATCGCCGGCCAGGTGTGGTTTATGGCTTTGGGCTGTGTTTCTTGCGCTGTTGTCATGGTTTATTCCTCCTGTAAGAATGATATATTCTTATCGTAGTGGAAAAAGCATGTGTTGTACAGTTGAGGCGATTGAATAGTCAAACTATTTACTCCACAACGGTTACGATTTGCTCAAGAGGATAGGCCTTGCTACTTTCCAATCAACCACAAATCACTCTCGCGGAAGAAAACATGCTTCGCCAGTGGGTCTTCCCATACGATTAATTGCGCTTTCAGCCGGGCTTTCAGGTCTTGTTTCACCGCGTCGTAATCGCTATTCGCGGCCAGGTTCACCAATTCATAAGGATCCTCAGCCAGACGATAGAGTTCATCTTCAGCGGTGGCATTCCAGATGAATTTCCATTCTTTTGTGCGCACCATGCGCATGCAGTATAGTCCAAACTGTGCACCGTTGAAGGTTGAACATACCTGCTCTGGCCAATCAGTTACGCTTTCACCACGCATCCAGGGTGCCAGCGAACGGCCCATGAAGTATACCGGGCGCTCAAAATCGAGTAAATCCATGATCGTGGCTGGAATATCAAGAGTATGAGAACAAAAAGCCTCCACCGAGCTGCCGGCCTGAATTTTTTCGGGCCAGCGTAGAAAGAGCGGAACACGCAGCACATCATCATAAAGCACATAATGTTTGTCAATCATACGGTGTGCGCCGCACAGTCCGCCGTGGTCAGACGTATAAATAATGAGGGTATCATCCAGGATTCCCTGCTCTTCCAGCGAAGAAATCACCCGCCCAACAGCATCATCAATCTGGCTGATCATTCCATAATAAAGTGCGACGGTTCGAGACCAGTCCTCCCAGCTAAAGTTTTCGATTCCCCAATTGCATAATTGTTGCGATTGAATGAATGGTTTTCCTTCAAAATTTTCTTCAAAGCTGCCCCAGGGAGGAATGTCGTTTGGGTTGTACATGGACGCAAATGGCTCGGATGGTCGGCAAGGCAAATGAGGCTCATTGAAATCCATCCGCACCAGCCAGGGGGAGTCATCCTTTTCAAAATCATTGATCGTGTTCATTGTCTCTCGGGCAAGCACATGGGTGCGGTTATTCTCCAAAGGCAATGGGTCGGGTTCTCCCATGAAACCATGCTGATAGACCGGGCGTGCCGGGCCATCTTGTGCGTCAAACTGGGCGGAATAGGCGCCCATATCATTGTAATGATCAAAACCGAAATCAAGCGGGGTGTGGGTTTTGGAGGTGTGCCATTTGCCGACGAAAGCGGTTTGATAACCGGCCTTGTTTAACAAAACTGGCCAGGTTGGTGTCTCTGGTTTCAGAGATTCAGTGAAATAGGTAAGGTCGTAATTCCAGTAGGCACCTAGTTTTTCTTCTTTCACTCCGGTGAGCATGGCCTGACGGGCTGGACAGCAGGCGGGTAGGGTGGTGTAGGCGTGATGAAAAGAGGCGCCTTCTTTTGCTAATCGGTCAAGATTTGGGGTGTGGATGAGCGAATTTCCCGATGCTCCGGTACAGTCATAACGGTGCTGGTCAACGACGATCATCAGAATGTTGGGGTGGTGAGACATGGCAAACTCCTCAAAACGGTATTTACCCCATTGTACCGCTGAAGGCTGGGCAGGCTGGTTGGTGGAGTAAATTGAAAAAAGGGAATTGATTCCTCAGAATTGCGCCAGAAAAGATGAGAGTTCGTCCCGGGTGGGCATAGAGTTCTGAGCACCTTCTCGGGTGGTGGCCAGGGCGCCGCAGGCATTGCAGAATCTCAGAAGGTCATTCATCGGCATTCCTTCGGCATAGCCGACTGCGAAAGCGCCCGCAAAGGCGTCTCCTGCACCCACGGTGTCTACCGCTTTTACTGGGAAAGCCGGGATATAACTGCGATGTGTTTCATCTGTATGGTGTGAACCCTGCCCACCTAATGTGACGATGACAGAACCGACACCGCGAGCCAGTAATAAGGTACTGGCCTGTTCAATGTCCTCCAATTCTTCCACATGCATGCCGCTCAATTGGGCGGCTTCGGTGCGGTTAACAATGAGGATATCTATCAACGAAAGAAAGAGTTGCGGCAGGTCACAGATCGGGGCAGCATTGAGAATTGTGGTGACTTGGTGTTTTCGAGCTAAAAATAGCGCTTCCTCGACCGCCGGTAGCGGAATCTCCAGCTGGCAGATTAAAACGTCCGCTTCAGCAATCACAGTTTCTACCGCACGGATATCCCGCTTGGAAAGCATGCGGTTTGCTCCTCCTGCCACAATAATCGTGTTATCTTTGGTTCCGCCATCGATCCCAATCAGTGCAACACCTGTCGTATGTTCATGATTGATGTATAGATGCGAGCAGTCTACACCCACCTCGCTCATGTTTTCACGCAGCTGGGTACCAAATATGTCTTCTCCAATACACCCCAGCATGATTGCGTCTGCGCCTAAACGGGCGCAGGCCACCGCCTGGTTAGCGCCTTTGCCGCCTGCCAGGGTCTGTAAATCCTCTCCCAACACTGTTTCACCGGGAACGGGCAGGTGGGGTGTATGCACCACAAGATCCATATTGATGCTGCCGACAACGACGATTTTCACCTTCTTCTTCTCCATCATTTAAAATAACCCCCATTCACCGAGCCCTTCTTCCATCATGTCCGGCTCCCATACCTCATGGCCCATGTCGATGGTTACCACGTGTGACAAGGTCTGCACGGTTGCCTGCTCCACCTGTTGAATGAGAGTGGGTGCATAAGGGCAAAAGGGAGTGGTCAGAATCATGGTGATTTTGATTTCATCTTCGTCACCCGCTTCTGATTCGATATATTCAACATCTCGGATGAGCCCTAATTGCATCATCGAGAGCCCCAGTTCGGGGTCCATCACCTTGTTCAATGTCTCTTCAAGCATGCTGCACAGCCCGGGATATTTCTTCTGCGCTGACCACACCTTCAAGTTTCTTGGTTTGCTTTCTTCATTTGACATGCGTTTCATTCCTTGTAATTGCAGGATGTTTATTTTCTATTTACAGGTTGATTGTACTCCAGTAGAAGGGGAAAAACTTCGCAAAAAAACTGATTATTATTTCACAAACTCTCTTTTTTGCTTGATTTCATATTATAATGAGCTGGCTTTATCTGTCGGTTGATAGGAAAGCTGTGTACAGTGATTGTACGTCAGGGAAGCTGAAAATACAGTACAATCAGCACGATACCATCATAATTAAAAAAACCGATATTAACTGAAAGAATATCCTGAGAGAATCAGGTGTGCATGAAAGCAATTCTACATTGAGGAGAGAAGATGGATGTATTTGAAAAGTGCAATCAATTTACCATAGCCAGAGATGCAATTGAAAAAGGAGTCTATCCTTATTTCATTGCTTTAGATGATTCAGAAGGAACTGAAGCCTGGTATCATGGCAAGCACCTTGTGATGTGCGGCGCCAATAACTATTTGGGTCTTACCACGCACCCCAAGGTAAAGGAAGCCGCGTGCGCCGCTGTTGATAAATATGGAACTTCTTGTTCCGGTTCCCGTTTCTTGAATGGCACACTGTCATTGCACGAAGAGCTGGAGGCCGAGTTGGCTGATTGGGTTGGCAAAGAAGCCGCTATCGTATTCACCACCGGTATGCTCACTAATTTGGGTACGGTCAGCTCCTTGACCGGACGTGGCGACTATATCATTCTTGACAAAGATGACCACGCCAGTATTGTTGACGGCGCCCGTCTCAGCATGGGCGGAAAGATAGTTCGTTATGCTCATAATAACATGAAGCATCTTGATCAGGTTCTTGCAGGTTTGCCTGCAAAAGCTGGGAAGCTCGTTATTGCTGATGGTTTATTCAGCATGGAGGGCGACCTCGCTCCTGTGCCTGAAATGGCGAAAATTTGCAAGAAATATGGCGCGCGCCTGATGATTGATGACGCGCATGGTATGGGTGTGATGGGAAATGGGCATGGAACGGTTGCACAATTTAACGCCACTGATGATGTTGATCTCATCATGGCTACCTTCTCCAAAGCTTTTGCTTCACTCGGTGGATTTGTGGCTGGTGACGAAAACGTGATTCACTTTATCAAGCACACCGCACGGGCCTTGATCTTCAGCGCGAGTGTACCTCCTGCTAACGCTGCGGCTGCACTGGCTGCGCTGCGTGTCCTCAAAGAAGAACCGGACCGGCCTGCCTGGGTGCTTGAGAAAGCCGAATATATGCGCCGCAACCTGCGTGAGATGGGTTTTGATATTGGCAATTCTGTAACCCCTGTGGTTCCGATCATCATTGGTGATGATGAGAAGACATTCTTGTTCTGGAAGATGCTCTTTGAAGCGGGCGTGTTCGTCAATCCAGTCATTGCACCTGCTGTTCCGCAGGGACGGCAGTTGCTGCGCACCAGCTACATGGCAACGCATACTCAAGAGCAGCTCGATTTTGTACTTGAGCAGTATCAGACTGTGGGTAAGGCGCTCGGGGTGATTGAATAATCGAACAGCCTGAACGAT
>CAZQSG010000002.1:35043-70608 GCA_964595925.1 uncultured Anaerolineaceae bacterium
GCTTCTTTCCTGAAAAAGAACCGTAATTGCTACACTTCAGCAATCTTATTTTCTGCAAAAAACGAGTGTGGGCTTGTTTTTGGATGAAAGCACTCGTAGGTGGGTTGAGAATTTATAACATAAATTTCAATCAACAGTTAAACGCCCGTAAAAAAGTGAATGGTATTTTCTTGGGTGAAACCCAAGAAAATACCTCACAGCTCCAAAAGAAGTATTACCGCAGGAATATTTACTCTCCACCTGCGCCGGGGGGAGAAAGGACTGACTGCGTCGGGGCAGAGAGGGGCACTTGTCATATTGAGCAAGAACGGGCAAAGCCCGTTTGCGTCGAAATATCTCTGCGGCGTTCGTGATAAATGATTTTCCATCCGATGGTTGTTTTTAACTGTCAGGCACTGGTGATCCTTCGTTTAAAATCAACTTCGTTGATTCTCACTCAGGATGACAAAACTCCTACGACCTAACCCCGGCCCTTCCCTGCCAGGGAAGGGAAAAGACAATTCTAACGTAGTTCAGGTACCTGTCATCTTGAGTGGACGAAACCGGAGGTTTTGAGAACTGAAAGATCACTGATACGAATCATTTTTCTTACCTGACATTGGTAACAATCCGCTTGTTATCGATTTTCTCCTTTTCTCTTGACAAACGCTTTCTTAGATGACAACAATGGTGCCCCTTCTCCCCTGGAAGGATGACAGAATTCTTGTCTTTTAGAGCCATTTATCAAAAGAGTCTACTGAGAATGTTGATTGTCAGACAATTTCCATTATAATTATAAGTAGACATTAATCACCAAAAAAAAAGCAGTTGAGACTGCGTATGAATCACTTATAGTCGAAAAGGATGGAAACATGAAAAAACATAATTTCTATGCTGGTCCTTCTATTCTGCCGGAATACACCATTCAAAAAACCGCAAAGGCAATAGAAAATTACGCTGGTACAGGGCTTTCTATACTTGAAATCTCTCATCGAAGCCCACAGTTTACAGCAACGATGCAGGAGGCACGAGACTTGTTCCGTGAGCTGCTGCAAATCCCTGAAGGTTATCAGGTTCTATTTTTGGGCGGCGGCGCCAGTACACAATTTTTCCACATCCCATATAACTTTTTGAACACCAAAGCAGCCTATCTTGATACGGGCGCCTGGTCTACAAAAGCAATCAAAGAAGCAAAATTGTTTGGAGAAACGGTAGTTGTGGCTTCTTCTGCCGATAAAGATTTCAGCTATATCCCTCAGGGGTATAACGTTCCGGATGATGCCGATTATTTCCACATCACCACCAACAACACTATCCGTGGCACGGAAATCTTTGAGGATTATGATCTTCCCATTCCGCTGATTGCAGATATGTCTTCTGATATTTTCAGCCGGCCGCTGGATGTTTCGAAGTACACGATGATCTATGGCGGTGCGCAGAAGAACCTTGCCCCTGCCGGTGTAACCTTCGTTGTTGTAAAAGAGGATGCGCTGGGCAAAGCACGACGGCCATTGCCGACGATGGTCGACTACCGCACCCACATTAAGAAAGATTCTTCCTTCAATACGCCCCCCGTTGTGTGTGTTTATGCAGCTCTGCAAACCTTGAAATGGATCAAGGCCAGCGGCGGTGTAGAAGCCATGGAAAAACAGGCTATTACAAAATCAAATATGCTTTACGAAGAAATTGAACGCAATAAGTTCTTTAAAGGTACTGCCGAGACAAGCTCGCGATCACGCATGAACATCACTTTTGTGATGCAGTCTGAATACGCTGAATTGGAAAACGACTTCCTGGCTGACACGGTTGAACAGGGTCTACTCGGACTCAAAGGACATCGTTCTGTCGGCGGGTTCCGGGCCAGCAACTACAATGCTTTACCTGAAGCGAGCATGAAAGTTCTGGTTGAAGCCATGCAGGCTTTTGAAAAAGCGCATTAATAAACGTTCTGCGGTAAAAGGAGAAATGAAATGACAAAAGTATTAGTGGCAACTGTGAAGCCTTTTGCTGCGCAGGCAGTTGAAGGGATTCGTGAGGTTGTTGAAAAGACTGGATATGAACTGGCCTTATTAGAGAAATATGCGGATAAAAGTGAATTACTAATTGCTGTCGCAGACGCAGATGCGTTGATTGTACGTTCTGATAAAATCACACCTGAAGTCATTGCCGCAGCACCGAAGTTAAAGATCATTGTCAGGGGTGGTGCTGGATTTGACAATATTGATCTGGCTGCGGCCACCGAAGCTGGTATTGTCGTTGAGAATACCCCCGGACAGAATTCTGATGCCGTGGCAGAGCTGGCGATTGGGTTGATGGTGTTTCAGGCAAGGAATCGCTATAATGGAAAGGCCGGGCGTGAATTAAAAGGTAAGACGCTTGGTATTCACGCATTTGGGAATGTCGGCCGCCGTGTGGCGCATATTGCTCAGGGCTTTGGGATGGATGTCTATGCCTATGATCCCTTCCTGACTGATGAGCAGATCGAGGCGTCTGGTGTCAAGGTTTGCCACAGTGCAGAAGAGCTTTACAGTACCTGCCAGTATGTATCTCTGCATATCCCGGCAACACCGAAAACGATCGGTTCGATCAATTATGAGTTGCTCTCAAAGATGCCAGAAGGCGGTATTCTGGTCAATACGGCCCGTAAAGAAGTAGTTGATGAAATTGGTATGCTAAAAATGTTTGCGGAAAATGAGTTATTCCAGTATATTTCTGATATAGCTCCGGACTGCAAAGACGAGCTTGTTCAGTTGTACCCGGATCGCTGTTTCTTTACTCCCAAGAAGATGGGAGCGCAGACCTTGGAAGCGAATGTGAATGCTGGTTTAGCAGCTGCATCACAGATTGTGGCATTTTTTGAAGAAGGCGATACTCGTTTTCAAGTAAACCGCTAGAAGCAATTTATCCATTTGTGAAATGGGTGGTGTGAACTCACCTCCTTTCTACTCCTTTTTTCCCTGCAGACAGGCTCCAAGTTTGGGGTCTGTTTGCAGGTCAGACGAAGAATTGGCGAGTTTAAATCTGGTTGCTAATTCCTCGATATTTCAATTACAATATAATTATTCTGTTGCTCATTCAAACTTCATTCTCAGAATCTTTCTTTTTTAAAGACTTCAATATGCAAAGAAAATCTCAACTTGGGTTAACCGGTACCACCTTTGGCTGCTATCGAATCGATGAATTAATCGGTTCGGGTGGGATGGCTGCGGTATATAAAGCCTTCGACATGCGTCTTGATCGCCATGTCGCGGTGAAAGTGCTGCCTCAATTTTCCCAGACGGATGAATATATTGCCCGCTTTCAACGAGAAGCCAAAGCAATGGCCCGCTTATTCCATCCGAATATTGTCTCGGTGCATGATGTTGGTCAACAAGATGGTAATCTGTATCTGGTGATGGATTTTATCCGTGGCGGGACACTTGAAAAAATACTGGTTGGAAATCAAATTCCCTATCTTGAAGCGGTCAATTTCCTGCTGCCCGTAGTCAATGCGCTGGGGTATGCACACGAACAGGGAGTCATCCATCGGGATGTAAAACCCGCAAATATTCTACTGGATTATGATAAACGACCGGTGCTTTCTGATTTTGGCATTGCAAAAATTAATCTGGATGATGATGTCAAACCTATCACGCGCACAGGTGCGGGTATAGGCACGCCTGATTATATGGCGCCAGAGCAGGGACTGGGACGTAAGGTGGATGGACGTGCTGATATTTACTCACTCGGGGTGATTTTTTACGAGATGCTTGTGGGTGAAAAACCATATTCTCAGGGTAAGGGCATGCAGGTGATGATGATGCATATTATGGATCCCTTCCCTTTGGCTTCTGTAAAAGTGACGAATCTGCCGAAAGAGGTGGAACAGGTTATGCTTCGTATGGTTGAAAAAGAAGCCTCAGACCGCTACCCATCAATGGAAGAACTTCGCAAGGCTTTGCTGGCTCTCGAGCCTGTGAAAAGCTCAGTCAGTAATAGGAGTGGTTTGTTGACCGAAGAATCTATGTTTTTGCAGCTGGGCAAGCGAAAAGAAGGTGACACGATTTGTCCCGTGTGTTCTTCTGCCATCTATGAAGGAGACAGGTACTGCTCACAATGCGGAGAAAAGTTAACCGATGATACTAATGAAAAAAAGGATGCCGACAGGTCAATTCTGAAGCGTTCAAAAGAGATAATAGATGCGCCAAAAATACCATCCATAATTCCCGCCGCACCGGAGATCGGAAGCGGTTTATGGTACTTAACTGTAATCACAGGAACCCGGCCTGGCAGGGAGTATGTGCTGCAAGACCGGATGGTGTTTGGCCGGAATGAAAGCAATGCTGTCTGGGTGAATAACAATAACGCCTCCCGACAGCATGCAATGATTGAAAAGATTGATGATGGCTATCAAATCAGGGACATGAATTCGACCAATGGAACCTGGGTGAATGGCAAGCGGATTGAGAAGCCAATCCAGATTAAAGAGAATGATCAGATTGTTGTAGGGGATTCAGAATTTAAGGTAGTGGTCAGGGGATAAAATTTTGACCTAAACTCTCCAGCATACGCTGTGCAGCAGCATAGAGTTCGGAATAGGGCGAGGAAAGTGATAACACTGTTTGGAAATAATAACGGGCGCTATCAGCATTTTCTCGCAGGTAAGCGATCATCCCCAGTTGGAAAAGGGAATTTAAATCACCGGGCTCTTGTTCCAATGCGTGCATATAATAACGTTCCGCACTATCAAGGTCGTTGAGGGCAAAGAGGATATTTCCCATTGCGTTCAACGAGCGAAGAGTGTCTCCTTCGATGAGCAAGGCTTTGCGGGCATTTGGAAGTCCAATTGTGGTGAGTTCGATGTTATAGGAAGCGCAAAAATTAGCCAGTTCTATGTGGATGAAGGCATCGTTATCGGGTGCATCATTGAGGGCGTCAAAGAGAATCTCCAATCCTTCTGGGATATCTCCGTTCTGGGCAGTGGCTTTAGCCAGTTCAACCTGCCAGATTAGTTGATCGGGGTATTCTTCGACAAATTGTTTAAAGATTTCAAGTGCTTTCTCCGGTTCTTGCTGCCGTTGCCAATAGAGGGCGAGCAGGCTGCGCGCAAGGAAATTGTCCGGGTCAAGGGCGAAAGCTTTTTCGAGTGCTGGTAATCCATCCCGTCCGTTTTGCTGCTGAATTTCGCCCAGAAAAGCCCAGGCTTCTGCATAGGAGGGATTGAGTTGAACAGCCTGTACGAAAAGCAATTCAGCATGAAGCATATAGCCCAGCTTGTTGAGCTCGCGTCCAATTATGAGCTGTTGATAAGCCGGATCATCCTGTAGATGTGCCTGGCTGACCGCGCGCTGGATCATCAAAACAGTGGGATTTAAATCCTGATCCAAGGTTCCTGCGGTTTTTAAAATATCGACGGCCTTATCATGTGAGCGCAGTAGTTTCAAAAGGCCGTATTGCAGTTGCACCTGTGCGTTATCCGGTTCAAAAGCCGCCCAACTGGCGATGACTTCTTCGGCGGTCTCGATTTCAAGATTATTTAGTAGCATTGGGTACACTTTTTCATATAGACTGCTGGAAGCCTGGTTCGCCTTAATAATCGACAACCAGTGTTGAAGAGCCATTTCTTCCTGACCGCTGTTCAGAAACGCAAATCCCATCAGGGAGTTTCCCTCTGATGAGAGCACATCAAGGTCATTCGCTTTTTGATACGCAATGATTGCTGTGTCCCAGTTTTCTTCTTCCATTTCGGTTTGTGCCAGCTTTTCCCACAAGTCAACGCGCCAGGGCTCTACAGCCAGGATGTGTTGATAGGAGGTAGTGCTATTTTCACCGTTTGAACAGGCTGAACTCGTTTGAAGGCAGTGTGAAGCTTCATATACTGAACTCTTGATTGGAAAAAGCCCCAGGGAGATGGCGATCAGGATGGGGAAAAGAAGTTTTAGTTTCATTAAAAATAATTATAGCGGATTGATCATTTTATTTCAGGGGGTTGAGTTCTTTGAATCAGAAATTTCTCTTATGATTGAGAGAATTGAAAAGTTTGTTTCATTTCTCTCTACCTGAGAAGATTATTAGAACAATCGGGGCGTTTTCGGTTCCTGATCTTGATTCTCATAAGCGGTGTCGGCTGGCAGATTTGGTTTCCTGCCGGCTGCAACAGCTAATCGGTCACAGCGGTTATTTTCCGTGTTATTGGCATGCCCTTTGACCCAGACAAATTCCACATCATGAGTATCCAACAGGTTGAGAAGTTGTTTCCAAAGATCAGGATTGAGGGCTTTCTCTTTTTTGTTGCGTTTCCAGTTATTGGCCTTCCAGCGCCGCGCCCAGCCCTGGTTGACAGCGTCAACGATATATTTTGAGTCGCTATAGATTCTAACTTTACAGGGACGTTTAAGAGCTTTCAATCCCTCAATGACCCCCATTAGTTCCATGCGGTTATTGGTGGTTTTACGGAAACCACCAGAGAGTTCCTTGCGGTATTCAGGGGTCTTGAGCACCACACCATAGCCGCCCGGCCCCGGATTGCCACGGCTGGAGCCGTCAGTATAGATTGTTACTTTGTTCCTGTTCTGTGTCATACCAGTGATTGTAACAGAGAAAAACCAGTATCATGTCGGGTTATATTGGAAAACCGAATCAGATTAAGATTTTCAAGTTCATTCTCTTTATGGACATTAATGAGATAAAATTGAAAGCAATCCACCATAAATTATTTCACTGAAGAGTACTTTGTATGCGAACATCCGTATTGACGAAGAAGTGACCAGTAAAAAGAGCGATTGGGAATTTGAGTTTCTTACGTTAAGTTTTAGAAAATGAGAGGTCGAGAATGATTGAGTATCAACTATTGGATAGTGAAGATGCAAAGGATGGACGGGTAGAACTGTTCTGGCGTTGCTTTGCCCCCGAGAAGAAAAAAGAAGAAGTCGAAAAATGGTTTGATGAGGTTAGGAACAATCAGGGATTGTTCTGCGCGATGGATGGCGACCGAATGGTGGCACACATGACGATTGTTGAACCTCTTGAAAACCGAATCAGGGGAGCGAACCTCTCTTTTGGGGGAATTGGCGGGGTGACAACCCTGCCCCAGTATCGTCGTCAAGGGTTGATCCGCGGCCTGTTCCGTCAGGCATTTGATTTTATGAACGAACAAAATATCATTTTTTCTGCCCTGGCGCCTTTCAATTTTCAATTCTATGAAGAGTTTGGTTACGCCCATGCCGCTCAAAAGCGGCTTTATGATTTTCCAGTAAGTTTATTAAAGCCATTGCGGGGACCGGCATCAATCACTTTCCGTGAGTATTGTGAGGAAGACGAAGAATCCGTACAGAGGGTGCAGCGTTCGATGAGCCGTTTTGGTTCCCGAGTTTTCATTCCAAAGGGGCAAGTGGTGGACAAAGAAAAAGGACACCCTTACGTGTTTGAACAAAAAGGGAAACTGGTTGGTTTTGTACAATATAAATTCAACAAAATCGGCGAATGGGATCAGAAAATGACCGTGTCAAATACCTGGTACACAGAAGATGAGGTGCTCCTCTCCATCGCAGATTTGACCTATCGGTTTGGTTCGCAATGCCAAAAGATCGAATGGCATGTGGACCCTGAGATTCCGCTGGAATTCTTCCTCACCGAGCCAGGCAAGGCAAAACGTTCTAAAGAAGGATATATGATGGTACGGGTCGTCAAATTCCGTGAGTTTTGCCAGCAGATCAAAGTCCCATTGTTTGCGTCAGAACCAGTTATTGTTGCAATCGAAGACGAACACTGCCCATGGAATAATGGTGTCTTTAAATTAATTCCGGTTTCAGGACGATTGGAGATTAAGGAATGTGATCAGGAGCCTGAAATCCAGTTTGACGCCCTACACCTCTCTCACGCCATCGGCGGATTGATGACGGCTAACCGCCTCCGAAGGATGGGTGGGTTAGATTGCAGTCAGGAGGCAGCTGAACGATTTACACGCATTTTCCCCCCAGATTCATATGTTACTTATATGCACTTTTAGAGTGTTGATAAGAAATGAAACGTTTCGCTATTTAAGAGCAGAGAGTACACGAATTCTCCGTGATGTATTTGGGGGGAAAGCTTATTGGCTGAATTTGATTATTGGAAGTGTTAAAAGAAAAAGTCAGACAACAGAATGAGGGGGGCATCCTGTCATCCGACTCTTAAATAATAACTGATTCTTTTCAAAAATGCAATAGAAAAACGCGAGTTTACAAATAGTTAACAATTTTCTTATAAACCTGAAACCCGGCATCATAGTTGCACCCTATGGAGAAAGAAGATAAAATAGTTTGCTGTGAAACAAGAACACAAACTTAAAAATTGCCGGTTGGTAACACTTGCTTGAAAGAGATGAGATTATGTTCTGGAATAGAAACGTGTTAAAAGATTCAACCCCCATCTATATGGGTATCGTTGCTGCTGCACCGAAGGACTGGTGTTTTCTTGATAATTCTCTTGTTTTTTCTGATGTTATTTGTTTTTATTACAAAAATATTAAATGTGCTGTGAAATTGGTACTAGAAATCTTAAGAAAATCATGCTATAATGTTTCACAAGTGACATGGTTGTATCGCATGGGAGCAAATTAATAAAGATGCGTCAAAGTCGGTTTCCATTACGAGTCAATGTTGGCTTTGTGCTAAATCTACCAATAGGGGAGAAGCGTGAGATGGAGTTTGAATTTTCTCGGCTTACATTGGCACCAGAACTTGAGACAAGTCATTTCCAAGGGGTCGCAAGTTTCGGTAGAACGCGTCAGGGAGTTTTGCTTAAGGGGGATTTTGAGGCATGGATCAATCAGAATTGCACACGGTGTTTGGAACCTTTTCCATATCAGATTAGAACTCAGTTTGAAGAGCTTTATGCATTCGATGAGCGCTATGTGACGGAATCAGTTCTGTATTTTCCCGAAGATGGATTTATTGATCTCGCTCCGCTTTTGAGGGAATATCTAACAATAGAAATACCAATTCGGTCTATGTGTAAGGAAGATTGTAAGGGACTATGCCCTATTTGCGGAACAAATCTGAATTTTGAAACCTGTCAGCATACATCATAATTCTATCCATTCAATTAACAACAATAAATAAGTATCATTCCTAGTAATTCATTCGTCCAAAAAACCAGAGAGGGAGGGACTAAAGTGAGCAAGGGGAATTTGAGTGATCAAACACTGAACAGTGATGGATTGGAACGATCTGTTAAAAAGTACAGGTCTGGACAATCATTAATGTCTTCGGATACCAGATACGATGAGGAGCGTATGGCGGTTCCGATGGTAGCGTTTCGCACGCAAACTCAACATCAACCGGAAGTAAGGGTTGAACCGTTGGTTAAGAAGGATATTGGTGAAGAGATTGAGAAAGAAACTCATTTCATCGAATCTTTGCTGGAAACGGAGTTGGAAAAGGAAGAAGGGCCTACAGCAGAAGAATTGGCTGTTTTTCAAAATGAAACACTGAATGGCAATGACACCGTTGGCATTTATCTCAAAGAAATGTCGATTGTTCCGCTATTAGGCGCTGAAGAAGAGCTTCGGATTACAAAATGTGTCGAATTTGGTAAACAGGCTCAGGCCGAATTGAAAGTATTTTCTCAGGGGCAAATGACTGAAGAAAGCCGCATTGAGCTGGAAGGTTTGATTGAAGAAGGTCGCCTGGCGCGTGAGCATCTAATCAAAGCCAATACTCGTCTGGTGGTCAGTATCGCCAAGCGGTATGTGGGAAGAGGGGTGCAATTTATTGATCTCATTCAGGAAGGCAACCTGGGTTTGATGAAAGCTGTTAAGAAATTTGAATATTGGCGTGGTTTTCGTTTTTCAACCTATGCCACCTGGTGGATTCGACAAACTATTACGCGTGCTATCGCAGACCAGGGCCGCACTATCCGCGTTCCTGTGCATATGATTGACCGCATTCGCAAGATGTATCGCCTTATGCAGGATATGGAGCAGGAACTGGATCGTAAACCAACTGCCGAAGAACTCGCCGTGTGCATGGAAATGCCACTCAAGAAAGTGAACTGGATGCTGCGTGTCTCATGGCTGCCTCTTTCTCTCGAGAGCCCAATTAATGATAATAGTGGTGAAGATGAGACTGAATTGGGCATGTTTGTTGAAGATGAATTTTCCCCCAACCCCGTTGAAACGACTCATGATGATTTGTTAAATAAGAAAATTTGTGATGTTTTGTCTACTTTACCCCCGCGTGAGGAGCGAATTTTACGCTTACGGTTTGGGCTGGAAAATGGCAAGGTGTACACTCTTGAAGAAGTGGGGAAGAAGTTCGGTCTTACCCGAGAACGAATTCGCCAGATTGAAGGCAAAGCATTGTGCCGACTGCGTCACCCGCGCCGTGCCCGTAAACTACAGGGTTTCTACTGATTCAAATAATTGATTATTGCTGTTTTTCGATAGCTTAATCGAGTGCTTCTCAGCAAAGATGCGCCGAGTTTCTGGGTGGGAATTATTAATTACAATGATGTTCTGTTTCAAGATATAATAAGGACATAGAATCTGAAAGGAGAGATGAAAATGACAAAAAGTCATGTAGATCGTTTCAGTATTAATGTGCGCAAGTATGTTAACGTACTTCCCTTTGATGACGAAGAAAAAAAAATCTGGTTAGAGGAACTTGACCGAGAGGGACTTAGCGAATATCTCGCCAAGCAAATATTGGAAAGTTTGCCAAAACTGCCGCATCCCGAAGGACAGAAAGATGCCCGCCAGATGCAGAAAACCTTGCTGAGTATTACTCAGAATGTGCGCCAGTGGCGCTTACAGCAGAGTTTGCAGCATACAAAAGGTCAACGTCGTTAAGGTTGACGAATGATGATGCATTCTATGTACAATATCATAAACCTGCCTTTCGCGTTACGCGGGCAGGTTTATCGAAGCCCTTTGCCTTTTGGAACATTTGATCCTGAAAACCATGTCTTTTCTCAATGGAAAGACGCTAAAATTCATCAGGTGATTTCTCTGCTTCAACCTGACGAATGGCAGGAAAAAGCCTGGCAGGATGCCCGGCCGATGATTCGGGAAGCCGGGATGTCCTTGTTGAGTTATCCGATTCTTGATTTTGGGGTGCCGGATGATAGAGCAGTATTCTCAACTAACGCCAAATTGGCGCTGGATGCCGCGAAGGAAGGTAAAAATATTGTCGTTCATTGTAATGCGGGTTGGGGAAGAACGGGTTTGTTCATCACTGAAATGGCAATCCAGCACTTTAATCTTGCTGTGGTAGAAGCGGTGGTCTGGGTACGGAAGTTTGTACCTCCCGCGGTAGAAAACAATGATCAATACCAATTTTTACTAGATTTACACAACGAAGTCTTAACGTGAGAACCTGTTTGAAACAGTAATACCCCCATCACTGCAGTGATGGGGGGTGTTTATTATTATGGTGTGTTAATTACATTTCGCACTAAGCAATCTCTTGATCAGATGATGCAGAAATTTTTAATCAACAAATTCAATCCTGCGACAAAGATTCTTTACCGATAGCAACGGCCAGACCGATGGCGTGTTCTGAAGTATGGCTTATACTGATGGACCACTGCACAAGCTCGAGTTTTTCAGCAATTTCTTGCGCTTTGTTGTGCAGAATCAGAAAGGGTTCGCCGTTTTCCTGAGAAATTATCTCAATATCTTTCCAGCTAACCGGCCCAATGCCTGTACCGAGTGCTTTGGCCACCGCTTCTTTAATCGCAAATCTGCCCGCAAATTTTTGGTCATGACCGCCGCAATCTTCTATTTCCTGATCGGTAAAAACGCGGTGCAAAAAACGTTTGCGCAGGTCTGGCTTCAAATCGCTAAACCGGTTGATCTCAACCAGGTCAATACCGCTTCGTAAGATCATCTGGTGCTGCTTTCTTCGGTCAGTTCCGGTCCCGCGCTGGCGATTACCAGGTGATCGAGACGGATATATTGCCTGGCAACGCGCATGATGTCCTCTGCTGTGAAGGATTGCATGGCATGGACATAATCATGCAGATAGTTCAGACCAAGGTTGAAGCGCTCAATCCGCAGCAACAGGTAAACGACGCCAGCATTGCTCTCCAGTGAAAGCGGAAGGCGTCCAATCAGATTGGCTTTGCTGTCAGAAAGTTCTTCTGCAAGAACGGGGGTCGTCGTGAAGCGTTTTAGTTCCTGTTGGATCAGGTTGATGGCTTTATTGAGGTTCTCAGGATTGACCCCCGCGAACACCTCCCAGCTGCCGGTAAGGGTGGTAGCGTTGAGGCTGGTGCTGGCATAATAGGCAAGTCCCGCCTGATCACGAACAACATCACCGATGCGCCCCATCAAGCCAAATTGTCCAAGAATGTTATTTCCTAATAATCCAATCAGGAAATCATCTGTTTTCCGTGAAGGCCCCACAGTGCCCATGACAAGATCTGTCTGATACTTGCCGGGAATGGTGATATGTCTGCGTTTCGGAGTTGCGCTGCTCGCTGGAGCATCGAGTATCAGTTCTGGTTTTTGCTGAGGATTCTCCCATTTCCCAAGCGTGCTTTCGAGGAGCGCAATCGTTTCTTCAATGACAATATCACCGGTCAATCCAATCACTGTTCCTTTGGGACCATAATGATTATATTGAAAGTCTGCCAGATCATCGCGGGTGATATTATCAACTGTGTCCAGATTTCCTTCTGATGGACGGCCGTAGCTATGATCGCCGTAGAGCAATTCATCGAAGGTCATAGAAGCCATGGCTCGAGTATTTTGAGCCCGAATCTGCAGGCCTGTCATGAGCTGATCGCGCAGCATCAAGAATTCCTGCTCCGGGAAGGTCGGAGTACTGAGGCACTCTGTAAGCAGCTCCAGCATCATTGGCAGGTCTTCACTCAAAGAGCGTCCACTGAAATTGGTGTTGTGGATAGATGCGGAAAACCCAATATTGGAGCCGGTGGATTCAAGCAATTCATAGATTTTCTGAAAGGTATAGTGTGCGGTGCCATATTTGAGGGCGTGGGCTGTAAAATTAGCCAGACCAAGTTTATCGAGCGGATCGTTGGCGCTGCCAGTCCGTAAATAACCAGCCAGTGATACAGCGTGACTATTTGGGTTTTGACGCAGCATCACGACAATCCCATTTTTCAGGGTGACACGGGTGATATTCTCTTCACTCGGCAGGCTGCGGTATTGTTTCAGGAGGTCGTTGAAGTTCATGCTTGTTCTCCATTGCTGTTGGTCTGCGGGATATATTTACCAATTACACGCTGTTCAGAAGAAAGATATTGGCGGGCGACCCGTTGAATATCATCGGCCGTGACCGATGAGAGGGTATCGATGAAGGAGGCAAACCATTTTTCATAGGATGAGAACATCTCGCAATAACCCATCCAAAAAGCCTGATTGGTGATATTTTCATTGCCATAGGCCAGCATTGCGCGCTGCTGTTTCACTGCCCGTGCAATCTCTTCATCGGGCACTTTGTCTGTTTGCAAGCGCTCAATTTCGGTGTCGATCGTTGCCAATACAGCCTCATGACTGCACTGGGGGTGGATGGTTGCCATGATGTCATACATGTATGGATCAATGGTGGCGGACAAGCTGCCGTGAACAGTAACGGCCTGTTGAGAGAGGATCAGCGATTGATACAAGCGGCTTGTTTTGTTGGTGATTCCTGCGCCGAACAGATTCAAACTTGTGGGTCCGCTCAGGATGGAATCGAGAAGCAGCAGAACGAGAAAATCTCGGTGAGCGGCGCGCGGTGCGCGATAGGCCACCTGAAGATAGGCTGTTGAATCTGGCCCCTCAATGGAAACTTCACGTTTTACACGCAGGGGAATATCTTGCAGAAGGGTTAATGCAGGTGTTTCATAGCGCGGGATAGGTGAGAAAAGCGCTTCTACCATTTTACGAATTTTCCCGGTCTCGAAATCACCGGCGATGGCCAGCACTGCATTGTTGGGGGAGTAATGGCGCCGGTAATAGCCATAGAGGTCATCTCGTTGAATCGCTCGCAGGTCTTCTTCGCTGCCGATTACTTCATGCTGGTAAGGATGCAAATCAAAACATTTTTCCTGTACAGCTTCATTGAGTCGATCGGTAGGACTGTTTTTTCCTCCCTCTAGTTCAGAGATTATGACGGTACGCTCTGATTCAACTTCATCAGGGGCGAAATGGCTGTTAATCATGCGGTCTGCTTCTAATTCAAGTGCGAGTTTGATATGATCAGCGGGCATGGTTTCGTAGTAGGCGGTCCAATCAAGATAAGTCATTGCATTCCAAAAACCGCCATGCCGCGAGATTGCTTTATCCAGTATCCCTGCTGGAAATTTATCTGTTCCTTTAAATTGCATGTGTTCGACCCAGTGTGAGATGCCGGTCTGTCCAGGCTGTTCATTGCGTGAGCCGACGCGATACCAGACCCAGTTACTGATTACAGGGACGGTGTGGATTTCTTTCAAGAGAACAAGCAATCCGTTAGGCAGGGTAAATTTTGTGAAAGATGAAGGCATAATGCTCCTTTCTTAATGTTTGGCAAACCGATACCTTGCCAAAGTCCTTGTTGGTTCTCTTATTGTATCTGGCGTGTTCTACAGGTAATTGTTGGACAGAAGGTATTTTCGAGGTCAATCTTCCAGTATCAGAAAAAAGCATTATGCTAAATCTGATTTACGTTTGAATTTCTATCACTATACCATAGTTGAAAAAAAGGATTAATCAAGGAAGGGCGGGCAATGTGGTCACTTATTTTTACCAGCTGACTCTAACTGTTCGAAGTTTACTGGCGCAGTCATATCGAGTGTAAGGGGCGTTACAGAGACTATTTTCTCGTGGAGCAGTGCATAAACATCATCACCCGGCCTGATCTGGGGATGGTCAGGGTTAATCCAGTAACCGATTTCGCGGGTGCCATCTTCTCTGACCTGGATGCGGGGCTCAAAATAGCGGTATCGCGAAAGCCGGGTCACTTTCCAGGGTGTTGTAGGCAGAGCGTCAGCGGGCACATCTACTTTGAGGATTTCTAGCAACTTAAAATTTTCATCAGTGAGCATGTGTTTCGCAAAGAAGGTTGTGAAGTAAACCGCAGTGTTGAAGTCAATTTCATCAGAATGTTTCAGATATTCTGATGGAGGAACAGCGCGGGAAATAGCCAGGGCAGGAATACCATTTACCGAAGCTTCTATGGCAGCGCCGATGGTGCCAGAACTGGTAATGCATGTGCCGGGGTTTTCGCCATAGTTAATCCCCGATACAACCAGGTCGGGTAGTTGTTCAGAATAGATTTGGAAGAGTGCGAAGACAACTGCTTTGGCGGGGGTGGCTTCCAGAGAGTAAGCAGCCTTGATGCGGCTGCCTTCTGGAAGAGCAACTTTCTCGCTGGCGCCTGTTCGGCCTGAGTAACTTCGCCCCGCCCCAGAATGCTGTTCTTTTGGGGCAACGATAATTACTTCACCCAGTTCGGTCAGAGCTTCTGCCATTAACCAGATAGCAGGAGAATCGATTCCGTCATCATTGGTGACAAGAATGCGTTGGCGTGAATTATTTTCTGTTTGCGTCATATTCTACTACCTCTAAACTCGTTATCTACCAAATATTTTTTAATCCAGATAATTATAAACGACTTTCCAAGAGGGACTTTTTTCTTCTGTTGAAACTTCCATTATCAATTTCTTTTCTGACCTTCTATTAGGAGCAAACTATAGGATAATAACAATGACAATATCCTATATAAGAAATGGGTGTAGCTCAACACGTACTGCGGGTTTTATTTGCAGGAGATATTTTTCTATGAATTCCAGACAACGCCTATTAGCCGCATTGAAGTGTGAAGAAACCGACCGCCTGCCGTGGAGTCCCTTCCTCGCGTATTGGTGGGAGTTCCAGTCGAGAGATTTGCAGGAACGGGGAAAGTTCTCCTTCTTAAAGGAAGTCGGGGCAGATGCGCTCTTGCGGGGATATTTGTCGCCCTTTACGATTGAACAGGGAGGAGATGTCATCATCCGTAATTATTCAGCGGATGGCCTTCAATGGGAGGTAATGGATACCCCATTGGGTGCTTTACGAACGGGGAATCAATATAGTTGTGAGGGAGACACTACCTTCGTTGTCCAGCATCCTGTAAAGAAGCGAGAAGATTACCGGATATTACGTTACATTATTAGGCACCTCAGCCTGCTTCCGAACTATGAAGCGGTGCAGGAACAGATCACCATGGTGGGGGATGACGGTCTTTGTATGCCGTTGATCGCGCCCTTTGGCAAGACAGGTTTCCAATCTTTATTGGAGCATTATGTGGGTACCGAGCAGTTGATCTATGACTTGATCGATTATCCAGAAGAAATCGAGGAGACGCTGGAGTTAATGGCAGATGTCAGCCGGAGAGCGGTGGAGATTGGAATTGATTCGCCAGCCGAAGCTTTCATTAGCTGGGAAGATTCTTCTACCACAAATGTCTCGCCCAAGTTATTTAAGAAGTACATTGCTCCTGAGATCAATGAATGGGGAACGATGCTGCATCAGGCAGGGAAATTGATGATTCACCACGCCTGCGGGCACCTTAAGGCATTGCTGCCGATTATGGCACAGGAAGCCGTGGATGCTATCGAATCCATCAGCCCGCCGCCCACGGGGAATGTGGAAATATGGGATGCGAAAGAGGTGCTTGGCAAAAAGATGTGTGTGGTGGGTGGAGTTGAACCCGTCCAATTTGAGACGCTCGATGATAATGTTTTTGTTGAGTATGTGAGGGAATTGATCAGACGGATGCCTGAGGGTGGATTCATTCTCGCCAATTCGGATTCCTGCCCTCCGGGTGTGAAGCTGGAGCGCTTCGCGCAGGTAACTGAGATTGTGCGGGAGATGGGGTAGGGGCGTGATGGAACAATTGTCTTTAGGGGAAATTGGCAAGCCCGACACAGTTGAAAGATCAGTGGAACCTGAGAAAGAGAATTTTTTTCGCCCGAAAGTAAGTAAGAAAAGTTTTGTGTCAGTGATCCTTCGGTTCAAACCAGCAAAGCTGGTTCTCACTCAGGAAGACAACAAGGAGAGGCCGTCATGTTGGCAGCCTCTCTCTCGGTCTGAGAAAACTTTTTACACCTTCAACACCAGCCCCTGATTTTCGGCCATGATGAGAGAACCCAATGTGGCAGGTCCGCTGGAGAGCATGTCTGTGGAGGCTACGATCTCTCCCTTGAGTGCCACCGAGCTCAAATCGAGGGTGATGATGCGGTTACTGAAATTGAGTACGATCAGGAATGTAGTGCCATCTTCCGCGCGGCGCAGATAAGCGAAAATATCGTCATCACCGGCATCCACTGACTGATAAGAACCGACATGCAAAGCGGATTCCGCACGGCGCAGGGCGGTGAGGGCTTTATAAAGATTCAGAAAGCTGACGGGATCTTGCGCTTCAGCTACGGTGTTCACGCTGGTGTAATTCTCATTCACTGGCAGCCAGGTCTGCACGCCTTCAGCTGAAAAACCTGCGTTCGGGCTGTTATCCCACTGCATGGGTGTACGTTCGGGGTCACGTCCTACGATGTCAGCGATTTCAGGCTGATTGACGGCTGACGGATCCTGCACGAACTCGGGCGGAATTTTGGTATCGGTCATGCCCAATTCCTCACCGTAATAAGTTGTCAGGGTTCCGCGTAGTGTGAGTAGCATCATATTGGCAACTCTAGCCTGTTCAATTCCAATGCGGGTGGCAATTCGGTGTCTATCGTGGTTGCCCATCACCCAGTTCGGCCAGGCGCCTTTGGGCAGGTCGGCTTCATACTGGTCAACCGTTTCCCGCACGCTTTTCGCTTCCCACTTTTTGAGAATCAACTGGAAATTATAAGGCAGGTGACACTCATCGTTATCACCGTAGTACATCATCAACTGGTCATTCGGTAGATAGATTTCACCAACCATGAATCGCTCATCATAGCGGTCGAGCACAGCACGCATATCTTTGATGAGATCGTGCACCTCGGGCAGATTAGCTGTGTATTTGGGAAGAAGTGATTCGCGAGGATTGAAGCCATCCCAATCTGGATTAGGTGGGTTGTCACGCAGTTCGGGATCTTTCATCATCAGCCAGATCACATCCACGCGGAAGCCATCAACGCCCATCTTCATCCAGAAGTCCATCACGTCCAGCATAGCCTGCCGCACTTCAGGGTTGCGGTAATTCAATTCGGGTTGTTCAGGAACAAACTGGTGCATATAATATTGTCCCGTTTTTTCATCGAAAGTCCATGCCGGGCCGCCGAAAAAACTCAGATAATTGTTGGGGACTCCGCCATCGGGGGCAGGATCACGCCAGATATACCAGTCACGTTTGGGGTTGTCGCGGCTGGCGCGGCTTTCTTTAAACCACTCATGCTGGTCAGAGCTGTGGTTAGGCACCAGATCGATAATCACCCTCAGGCCGCGTGTATGTGCTTCTGAGAGCAGCTTCTTGAAGGCTCCCATACCCCCATAGAGTTCATGTACACCGCAGTAGTCTGATACGTCATAACCGAAATCTTTAAACGGTGAAGGGTTGATGGGAGAGAACCAGATAGCATCTACCCCGAGGTCTTTGATGTAGTCAAGCCGATTGATTACTCCCCATAGATCACCAATGCCGTTGCCGGTGGAATCCTGATAAGAACGGGGATAGATCTGATAAATGATCCCTTTTTGCCACCAAAGAAATTTTTTATTCATTTATGTTTCTCCTTAGAAAGAGTGATTAAATCAAGGCATATGCTGCTGTTAATTTCTTGATTATAAGACTTTAACGCTGTATTTTTCTATGCCAGCGATGTGTACCACGTCACCAAAATAGATGCAGTGATAATCGTGGTTGGGGTAATGGGTGTTGATTTCGGGATCGAGAAAATTCGCAGGTTCCATGTCTTGCCAGTAGGTTTTCTTGCATTCAATGCTTAGAGTCGCCTCGGCAAAGCTGGGGGCTGACACGACCTGAGCTTTTATAGGCGTTAAACCGCTTTCAGCGATCTTGTCGCTATCACGTCCGGATTTGGATCCAAGCAGTTTGAGTGCCTTTTTGTATTTGGAAGGAAAGGCTGTTAACGTGAACGAATCGTATTGATTCATGAATTCATACGTATAACGGGAGTGGCGTACAACGACCTGTGCGAAGGGTTTACCCCACATTACACCCAGGCTGCCCCATCCGACAGTCATCGTATTGTAGTGGCCGGCAGCAAAATCACCACTGGTGAGCAGAAGCCATTCGTTGGCCCATAACTGGTTAATCTTGGGCATGAAATGATAGGGCTTGATTTGAATTAATGACATGCGTTTCTCCTTTTTAAAAACAGTGCAATATGATTGTACACGAAGAATCACTATTTACGCTTGTTTTTCTAAGTAGGGTAAAGATTTGGTCTTAATGGTTTTTAAAAATGGGAAAATTTTCAGTTAAGTATTACTTGATGATATAATTTAAAATGGGGAAAGGTAAATAACGTTATTATTATGGAAGGGATAAGACATGTCAACGGTTGAATACATCTATTTAGCATGTGCAATCGCAGGGGCGCTCATTTTTCTCTTTCGCATGATCATGATGCTCGCTGGCGGTATCGGCGGTGGGGACGGTGAAGTGGATGGGGCTGACTTCGGTGACATTGGTGATGCAGATGTTGGCGAGTTTGAATTCGAGCTGGATACTGGTGAAGAAGGTGCCTTTGGGCTGGATGACACAGACGCCAGTTTTAATTTTCTCTCCATTCAGGGTGTCTCTTCCTTCATTATGATGTTTGGTATTGTCGGTCTGGCGGTTGCCAGGATGGCGATTCCTTCTATCTTTTCATTCATTGCAGGTGTAGCGGCAGGTGCTTTTACTGTGTGGGTTGTCAGTTTGATCTTCAAGAACATGATTCGATTGCAATCGGATGGAACATTGAAGCTCCAAAATGCGATTGGTAAAACCGGTACAGTTTATCTGCGCATACCGGAAGGCGATGAAGGGAAAGTTTCAGTAGTTGTACAGGGGGCGTTACGGGTGATGAATTCCGTTTCGAACACCGAAAGCATGATTAAAACAGGAGAGAAAGTAAAAATTGTGGAAATTCGGGGCACCAAATTGGTGGTGGAACCGATTAATCAAAAATAGAAAGTGAGAAAAAAATGACTTCTGGTTCATTATTAACCATTGCGCTTGTTGCCTTTTTCGTGGTGATTTTCTTCACCGTGATCTATCTGGCAAGCCGCTTCCGACGTTGTCCGTCGGATAAAATACTTGTAATTTATGGTAAGGTCGAAAAAGGCCATTCAAGCCGCACGATGCATGGCGGCGGCGCTTTCATCTGGCCATTAATTCAGGATTATGCATATATGAGTTTGACGCCGATGACGATCAGCATTCCGCTGGAAGGCGCACTCTCTATGCAGAACATCCGCATTGATGTTCCCTCAACCTTCACTGTTGGTATCAGCACCCGTCCTGAGATTATGACCAACGCCGCTGAACGTCTGCTGGGTTTGAATCAGACGCTGATTGAAGATATGGCCAAAGAGATCATCTTCGGTCAGCTGCGTCTGACAGTGGCCTCCCTGACGATTGAACAGATCAACCAGGACCGTGAAAGTTTCCTCGATTCCATCCGCCAGAATGTAGAGCCGGAATTGAATAAGATCGGTCTTTATCTGATCAACGTGAATATCACTGATATTACCGATGAGTCCGATTACATCGACAGCATTGGTAAGAAGGCTGCTTCTGAGGCGATCAATGTTGCACGTGTAGACGTCGCAGAGCAGGAAAAATATGGTGCTGTGGGTGAAAGTTCTGCGTACCGTGAACGTGATATTCGTGTTGCTGAGAACGTGGCAGAAGCTGAAAAAGGGCGCAAAAAGGCAGAATCCGAGCGGCGTATTTATGTGCAGGACCGTGAAGCAGAAGCTGTAACCGGCGAAAACCTGGCAAGAGCTAACATCGCTCAATCTGAAGCCGCGTTGCATGTCAAGGAAGCTGAAGCCCGGCAAACCGCTGAAGTGGCACGCCGTCAGGCAGAAGCAGAAATTCAACAGGCTCAGTACCTGTCTGAACAAGAGCGTTTGCGCGCTGAAGAGGTTGTACAGGAAGAAATCCTGCGTCAAAAGATCGAAATTGCTGCTGAAGCGGAAGCAGAGCGTATCCGGCGAGAAGCAAGAGGTCGAGCAGATGGCGTCCTGATGGCCTATGAAGCTGAAGCAGAAGGTATCAAGAAGGTGTTGGCATCCAAAGCCGCAGGATATAAAGCACTGGTGGCTGGCGCCGGCAACGATCCACAGGCCGCGGCAACTTTGCTCCTGCTGGAAAAAATGGAAGAACTCGTCAAGTATCAGACCGAAGCAATTCAGAATCTGAAGATCGATAAGATCACGGTTTGGGATTCAGGCGGAAATGGCGATGGTTCTGCGACTTCAAACTTTATCTCGAATCTTTTCAAGAGTCTGCCTCCGCTGCAGGATGTTTCCAAGATGGCAGGCATTCAATTGCCGGATTATCTTGGGTCTGTAGTAGAAGAAGAGGTTGAAGATATCGATTCTGATGATACGGCAGAAGAAGTGGTTGAGTTATAGTGTTTGATTAAGTTTTACTTAGTATCATAAAGACACTCAGCGCGATCGCACTGAGTGTCTTTTTAGTATTTGTATTTATCATTTACAGGATCAATGAAAAAATTAAGAAGGTTGCGACGAGTTACTTCTCCAGTCGAAAACCCTTCTTCTCGAATTTATTAACCATACATTCCACCGGATCAATATCACGGGAGATGCAGTAAGCGGTGAGCATCATCAGGATGTCGCCGACCTCATCTTCAACGCTGCGTTCTTTTCCAGCGTGGTTGCGAATCCACTGTGCCTGTTGTTCAACATGCGCATCGGCCAGTTCGCCGACTTCGCTGACAAGAAATAAGAGTGCCTGTGAATCATCCGGTATGGTCAGGCCACGGAATTCGTAATAGTCTTTGACGACATCAATTACTTTTTGCATAATACCTCGCTGCGTTGGTTTGAAATTCTATCCCCGATTCTATCATAGGCGGGATAGGTGTAGGTGTGGGTTCTATGTTTTCACCTATCCCAAAACCAGTAGTTTGCTGGTTTTACCCTTCCCGAAGCATCGCAAATGATGCAATCAGGGAAGGGTTGGGGATGGGTTTATTAATAATGGGTACAAATAATTAACCATTCAATCGGTTATTTTAGTGTACAGATATTATGAAGAATAGTTCGGTTGTGACGGGACCGAAACTTAACGGCATTTGAATTTACCCTTCCCTTCAGGGAAGGGCTAGGGTTAGGTGGAAAGATTATTTCATTTTCTCAAACGTGACGATTCTTATTTTTGATAATCTATTTTGCTGATCGTTTCACTCTTCACCTGTTTAGGGCGGAGGGTTTTGCGCAGCATTTCGCTGAGGATGATAGCGATGCCGGCACCAACGGCGGCCACCGGAGTGATCAGACTCCACTCAAGTTCGAAAAGAGCCACAACCGCAACTGACAATGAAGCCACGCCTGTGATAATTTGAGTAACCGACCCAAAGGGGAAGCGGTGAGTTATGACCACGGTGATCAGCGCATGCAGCAGGAAGGTGACGCCGGGAAGCAGCAGGAAAAGTGCCCACCAGTGGCGGAAGCCTGTCACCTCAACCATCGAGAACAGACGCAGATTTTGTCCGAGGAAGGCAGCACCCAGCCCGATCACGCTGATGCCGATCCACCAACCCATGCGCCCGAACCAGTGCCCAGCAGTACCCGCTTTGGATTTGCGGTCCACGAAGCCATTCAGGAATATGGAAAATCCAGGTGCAATCATCATCAATGGCCACCAGATACTCCAATCCATGTCAAACAGGAACATAGTTGCCAATGTGCCGATGGTGACGAAAGACCCAAAACTGGAACGAACGCCGCTGGTGATGCGGCGCTTTTTCAGCAGAATGTTCCAGGTGGTACTAAGAGCGCCAAAAGCGGGAATGAAGATAAACAATGCCCACCAGTTGAAATCAGTGCCCAGCATATTGGTGCGCTGCAGAATGAGAATTGCACCCACTATGATGAGAACCATGCCCCAGAATATCGATTGACCATAACCGGTAGATCGGGCTTCTTCTTTTTCTTTCTCAATTTCTCTGTCGATTTGTCCCAGTTCACCGAAGGCATTTTCGATGGTTTCTTCAACTTCTTCGCCGAAAGCGTCTGCCTTTTCCTCGATATACTTTTCTTCCACTGGAATTTCTTCTTCTGGTGGCAAGGAAGATGCCTTAAAATCGTTCATTTCATCTTCAAAATTATTCTTAATCTCTTCGCTCATAATTTTCTCCCAGGTTTAAGTTTTCTTTTCGTTTGATACCTCTTCTATTAACTACGAATAAATGCGATTTTCGTTTCTTAAAATTATTCTAGCTTAATCATCAAGAGAAAACAAAAAAACTTATTTAAATAGGTAGTGATTCTAAAATAAATAGGGCTGCGGTCACGGCATTTGAATTAATAGACACCCTCATGTTTCCAAATTTCAAGCATCAATTCATATTTCTCCAGGGGCATGCCGGTGTAGACGCAGTTGCTGGTTGAGAAAATATATCCGCCGCCCGGCATCCCGTTCTGGAGGGCATAGCGTGTGGAGGCGATGATATCTTCCTCAGTGCCTGTGTCCAGCTCGGCGCAATTTACATTCCCGATCAGGCATATCTGATCGCCATACAGGCGCTTTACTTCCGCAATATCCACACCTGCCATCGGATCCAATGAGTGAAGCGCGTGCGGGTTGGCTCCCACCAGTTGATCAATGATCGGCATGATATTGCCGTCGGTATGTTTGATTGCGTAAAATCCCATCTCACGATAGGCTGTAATTGTTTGCGTGAGAAAAGGCGTTACAAATTTGCTGAACAGGCGAGGGCTGAGAAATGGCCCTGTATTGAAACAATAGTCAGCGCACAGAAAGAAGCCATCCAATGCACCATGATTGGCTAACTTTTCAGCTTGTGCCAATTGTTCATCAACCCGCCGTTGAGCCTCATCCAGCAATTTTTCAGGATTATCCGCCATAAGATAAGCAAACTCAGCCATATGGTCGCCATCTGGCAGTGAAAAAGTTGGATCGCCGTGGGTACCCAGAAAATACTCATCCCCGGAGATGTCACGGATAGCCTCTAAAAGGCGTATGTTGGTTTCCAAATCTGGCATTGTCGGTTGGACAAATATGGCGCTGTGTTCATATTTTCGCGCGATGTCCACATAGAGTTGAGCCACGTCACGGATTTGCAAATCCTGTTCCTTGGCTTCCATCTGGTCCCATTGTGGATATTTGCGATGTTCGGGATGCATTTTGCCAAATGCTTCCATTGTTAGATAGAAGACCAGTTCAAAAGTTGGAACACGGCCTGTGATAGGCTTACGCTCCAGTGCAGCCATAAAGCGCTCGCGTTCGGTCATTGAAACTTTCCTCACTATGAATTAAAGGTTTCCTTTTTAATACTCTTCAGACAAAAATATTATAGTGGATTAATAAAAATTTTGTGACCATCTAACAAAATGAAACTATTGTTAAAGAGTAGATATTCAGGAACCAGATTAAAGGAAACTGGTTCTAATAAAACGAAAAGAATTTAGTTTATTTAAAATGGAGGTAGGTTATGTACCGGAATTTTTTCTCAACGAATGATGAATTTGATCGCATGCGGAGTGAAATGGATAAAATCTTTCGATTGGTTTCATCACCTTCACTGCATGCCCCCGCTGGTTATCCAGCTGTAAACACCTGGGCTGATAAAGATAAGATCATTGTTAATGCCGAATTGCCTGGGGTTCAGGAAACCGACATTGATATCTCTATTGAAGGCGATACCCTGACGATTTCAGGTGAGCGCAAGCCCCTGGACTTACAGGAAGGCGCAGTTTATCATCGACAGGAACGCGGCAGTGGGAAATTTACCCGTGTGCTGAAGATGCCTTACCAGGTTGATCCTGAAAAAGTAGATGCTATATTGAAAAATGGCGTACTTGAGGTCAAGCTGGAACGTTCCGAAGCGGATAAACCCCGTTTGATCAGTGTAAAAAAAGGATAACTGAAAGTTTTGGTGAATAGACATGAAATTTAATTGGAGGCGAAAAATGTCTGATAATAAGAATCTTGAACCTGTAAAGGAAGAAGTTGAATTGACTGAGGGCGTTGAACGAACCCGTCCGCGCCGCATTTATGTGCCCCGCGCAACGATTTATGAAGTAGATGAAGAAATTGTGATCCTCGTTGACATGCCGGGGGTAAGTCCTGAGAATGTCGATATCGTTCTTGAAAAGAATGAATTGAAGATCAATGGAACAGTAGAAGATACCACTCCTGAAGGGTATTCACTGTCCTACAGTGAGTATGGTGTCGGTGATTATGAACGCAATTTTGTTGTCCCGCGTGATATTGACCGCGAAAACATTCAGGCAAAGATGAAAGATGGCGTGCTTGAGCTGCATCTTGTCCGGGCAGAAGCTTATCAGGCCCGCAAAATTGATGTAGTAAGCGGTAAATAATGGTTCCAGCATCCAATCTGCGAATGTGGATTGATTGATAATGGAAGTATAATTTTCTCTCCCTCTTTTAGAGACAATGCGGTGAAGTTTTTGATTCACCGCATTGTCATTTAACGGTATCATTCGTTTTTGCTGTACAATGGTCGTAATGCAGAATTATATAAAAGTTTGTTCCGTCTATCATCGGGTTAACTGGTAAAACATATAAGACAAAGAGAGTCATAAATGATTAAACAATCTCTAAAAGAAATAATCGGTCATTTTCCGATAGAAAACGGATTTAAGAAAAGGATGAGATTTCATCAAGGATGGTGGCGCGCATTTGTCTTAGCCGAAGAACAGGGACAACATCCGGGTCGTAAAGATGAGTGCATAGGCAGTGCAATTCGATTGGGAGAAAAAAGCAGCAAGAATTTTCTGTCTGAGAATATTCATAAAGCAGTGGTTGAGACACTGCAGGAAAGAAAGGAGGACGGGAGAGGAATAATCGAAGAAGGAAGATTGTTCAACAATCTTTTGTCAAGCCAACCATTGTGTTTTAATTTTTTTGGTGAACTAAAAAATGATCCAGACTTTGCTTTGCAAGTTTTAAACCGTTTTTATTCAGGGCTTACGAGAGTAAAGCAGGTGATTTTCGAGTATGCACCTGAGGAAAGATATACAAACGATAACTCCGCATTTGACGTAGCATTTGAGGTAGAGCGTGAGAATGAATTCGGATTGATTGGAGTTGAATGTAAATTCACTGACACATTTTCACAAAAAGAATACGACAAAAAAGAATATCGTGAGGTATACGATCAAAGTAGTATTTTTAACCAAGCCTATGAAGCCTACACCCTGGGGAGATACAATCAGTTATTCCGTAATCAATTAATGGCAGAAGCATTGAAACAGCACCGAAAATATGATTTCGTATACACAGGTCTATTTTGTCATCAAGATGATAAGCAAGCTATAGAAACCGGTGGCAAATTTCGAGAAATGTTAAATAATACGTACTTATTCAGGGTGATCACATATCAAAATTATATTGAAGAAATTCAGCAATTATCAATAGAATGGGCAAAAAGAGAATTGGTAATGATGTTGTGGGCAAGATATTGCGCTACACAATTGAGTGATAGTACATGCTGAGGGAAATGATTAATTCGCCTGATCATTTGAAAAACATATCTACTTATGGATCTGAATGTGGTTAATTATCAGTTGCCCACAAAAAGAAATTAAAGAGGGAAATATGCAGAAAACAATCTTGCCAGCACTTATCGTAGCACTGATCAGCGGTTTAGCGATAGGTGTACAGGCATCGCTCGATAGCGCCGCCGGGAAAATTACAGGAGCGGTTCTGACCGGATTGTTGGTCAACTTCATGGGGGGAATGGCTGCTGGTTTGCTTTTAATTGTGATCACCGTTCGACAGGGAAAAGCTGCCTTCTCTGCCATCCAGGCCCCAACGTTAGGTATAATCGCCGCCGCAGGACTGCTCGGGATTGGTATTATTGCGGGGATTGCCTATGCCTTACCTAAAATCGGTATCGCGGCGGGTCTATCAACAATTATCGCCGGTCAGATGGCGGTCGCCATTCTTGTGGACACCCTGGGACTGGCGGGCGGCCAGCCTATTCCGTTGAATTGGACCCGCGTTGGCGGCCTTGTCCTCTTAGCGCTGGGCACGTGGTTCATTGTGCCAAAAGGGTGATCCAGACCGGTTAATATTCAGGATAACTGAAGCTCAAAAGAAGATTGTGAAAAAAAACTTATTTGCATTGATTAATTCGTGAAAAGTATTACAATCTTATAGTACGTTTATTTTATTGAGTTTTTATTAACAAAGGAGAATATTTTATGAAAACAGTATCAGTGAATGCTGTTGGTGGTGAAGGCTTCCGCATTGATGTAGCAGCCCGTGATTTCAATATGATTGTTGACCAACCCCCTGCCATGGGTGGTGTCAATAGTGGTCCCAATCCTCTTGAGTATGCTCTGGCTTCTCTGGCCTCATGCATGGTTACTGTTGGGAAAATCATTGCAAAACAAGAGCGAATTGATTTACGCGGTATGAGTGCTAAGATTGAAGGCGACGTGGAAGTTGATGTGTTGATGGGCAAAAACAAAGAACTTCGTGCTGGTTTCCTTGATATTCGTATGGAACTGGTGATTGATGCTGATATGACCGCGGAAGAAAAACTCGCTTTTGTTGAGAAGATTGAAACCCGCTGCCCAATTTCTGATATGATTGCAAATGCAACCCCTGTGAGCTTTGTGATTAAATAAACAGCGCACAGCGAATCATATAAACCTTAAAAAAGCTGACCAGAACGGCCAGCTTTTTTCTGTTTAAACCTGGATCGGTGACAATGACTGAAAGACATCTGGAGAGATTGCGACGGGGTTCACTTTGTTAGAACGTGGCGAGTCATTTGATCTGTTTCCTGGCGATGGTCTCTTAAAGGACAAGAACCGCAAATTTTTGCGGTTCTTGTTTGGAAGGAAGAAAACGAAAAGAAAGGAGAAAACTATAAGTTTGTTAAGATAAGCTCAGCAATTGGAAGTTTACTGATTTTTGAATTGGAAAAATCCCGTTTCAAATTATCTTATATTGAGTTTACAGGTTATTTACAATTCCGTCAAGTAAAAATCCGCCGCAATTTTTTATTGTGGTTAAATAGAAAGTACACAGCCTTCGCTGTTAGCTTGCTCAATAATATATTTCATTTTCCCTCATTACACGCTATTCGGAAAGATACTTATTCTTTCTCTCCGAGCGGAATAATATCAGAAGAACCAGAGGTAAATTGAGTAACCGCAGGAGAACCGTAATAGGAAACATCCGTTGACCCGTCTGCGGTGATGTTCAGTTCTTCAGTCACCCACAGGCGGATATTTGAAGAACCTCCGATCTTAATCTGAGCAAATTCACTTTTAAAGTCATCGGCAAGATAGGTTCCGCTGCCATTAATATCAATGATTTGTTCTTCGACGCTGCCGCTTTCAATTTTTACTCTGTTGCTGCCATCCATTTTAAGATCAAGTGCGACTGCGGTAAATTCATCGATACTACCGTCTGCACTGCCCGAAAAATTCAATTGGACGTCTTCAGCCGTCAGAGAATCAATGCTCAAATTCATTGAACCGCCAGCGATAATTTCTACATCCGTTGCCACAACCTCGCCCAGAGTGAATGTGTTGCTACCTGAAAAACTGGCCTTTAATTCTTTTGATTTAAGCTGTTCAATCTCAACATCTGCGCTGGCTGATACAGAAAGATTAAAATTTTCTGTCTCCAGTTCAACAGCCTGCAAGTGGCTGCTGCCGCTGAGCGAAATCACCAGGTCATCAGTGTTAAGTGACTCGATTTCAATAGTGGTTGAACCTGCCGCATCTAATTCCTCGATCGAAGGCAGGGTAAGGTAATAATGGATTTCTTTGGTCGGGAACAAGAGATTAAACCAGTCGCTTTCTGTCTGAATGATAAGACGGTCCCCGACGACGGAAGTATTGATGCGATCCATGAGGTTATCTTCGGCTTCGATGATTAATTCAGCGTTTTCGCCTTGTTTCAGATGCAGGATACCTGTTCCACTAATCTGGACTTCATCAACGGCACCGATCTCTCGTTCTTCGGTTACCAGAGTGCCCGAACCGCGTAGACGTTCTAAATTACGAAAAGCTGGTAAGTTCAGCAAAGAACAGGAACAAGCCATGGTGATCAACGCGACCAATATAATTAATAGAAACAGGGATTTTTTCTTCATGCTTTCACCTCACAAAGCCATTGTTTTCAAGCAATGAGAAAATATATGTCATTATGGATATTTTTCCATTCTACATATTAAGATACGTGATGATGCTGGTGCAGGTTGCAAAAGAAAAAGATTGTAAAAAGCTGCGGAATTTACCACCGCAGCTTTTTAGAAATGTTACAGGCAAATTATTCTTCCTTAGCCCCTAAACTTTCTACAACTGCCAGTCCAGAATTATTCTGGTATACACTGGGAGTGCCATAATAAGAAACCATGGCGGCTCCATCACACTCCATGTCAAGGCTTTCTTCAACCCAAACTGTGATCGAGGTCGCCCCTGCACTATAGATGACCGTAGAATCGCTGCGTAAGTCACCTGCCTGATAATATCCAGCGCCATCAATATCGATCTCCTGGCTGCTTACTTTGCCGGCAAGAGCAACCGCTCCACCCCCGCTGATATCGATTGTCAGGCTTTGGGCCTGCAAGTCTTTGATATCAACGTTGGAAGCACCGTCGGTGTTTAGTGTCAGGGTGTTACTCTCAAAGTTATCTGCATTCAGTTTGGCAGCCCCGGCAATATCAACGGTTATGTTGTCAGCAACAAGTTCACCCAGCTCAAGAGAGGAGGTGCCGTTGCATTCCATATGCAGATTACCCGCTTCCAGTTTATCCATTTCAAAGCCTACCGCGCCATTGAGCTGCAAGTCAGTGAGCTCTGGCAGGGTGAGGTAATAATGGATAGGTTCGGTCGGTACCCAGCTATCGAACCATTTATTCTCGATACTGATCACCAGGTGGTCGTCAATAATCTGTACGTCAATGCGGTCGATATAATTGTCTTCTGCTTCGATGACCAGTTCAGCATCTTCGCCCTGAGTGAAGTGTACGATGCCAATGCTATTGATTTCAACCTCACGCACAGCATTGCTCAGCTCCACTTCTTTTTGAATAACATTGCCAGAGCCAGCCTCTATGACCACGTCAGGCAGAGAATTGTACAGACGGTCAAATCCTATCAATGAGCATGAGCAGGCCATCGATGTAATCAGCACAAATATACCGAGTAAAATAAGAAAACTTTTTTTCATTTTGTTTCACCTCGTTTGGTTTCTCCCTTCCAGGGAGAGAATCTCTCTTAATTTGTAAGAGTGTGTCTATAAAGATTTACGCTTTCGGGTGAAGAAAGTTGCAGAATCGTTTCGTAGAGTTGTGTGCAGATTGGTGAGAGCATGTATCTTATGTATATTAAAGGAAACACGGCAAAAAAAGCAGGAGGTTTTATCGGCATACTTCTTGCAAACTTCCTGTCAAATCAATTATTTTGTCTATTTTAGCGAAATCTTGTAGAAAAAGAGCGAAAAACAGGAGAATACTTTACGGTTTTGATAGATTAGCGCTATGGAATTGATTTTTGGGCTCAAAATATGGTATAGTATTCTTGTATAGAATCCTTGGGGGACCTTTTGGGTAAACCTAAATCATAAATCGAGAAAGAAATGGCTATGTTCAGAAGAAAAGCGCCTTCTGAGATGAAGGCATTAGAAACTAAAGAAGCGCACTGCCAGAGCCGATCAAGAAAATCGACCGGTCAGTCTCTGATTGAGCTGGGTGTGATTATGCCCATTCTTCTTATCATGATTTTGGGAGTGGTAGAAGTAGCTGTTTTTCTCGGAGCTTATCTCGATGGCCTGGATCTGGTGCGTGAGGCTGGGCGTTTTGCTTCTCTGCGTGATCCGTTTTATACGGGGCCGACAGATATGAATTGTTCCACACCAGAGTTTAATTTCTTTTACGACACGGCCTGTATTTTTTCTCCCCCTAGGGGCGACCCTTCCTGCGTGGTTAATGATCCTTTCTGCAATGGTGTAAATTCCTCCAGGCATCTGGATATGACCACAGACGATATCGTAATTTCTGCTTATACGGTTGTGGACAATACTGTTACCGAATCTTTTCCTCTTGGTACTGGTTATTATGCCTATTCTGACCACGACGGTGATGTGGTACACAACGGAAATTGGCAAAAAGATTGTAACGGTAACACGGTTCTTCTCGCTCCCATGTTTAATGAAACAAAAATGAATAGTCTTCTTAGCTCGGTGGCTCCACCAAAGCGGGGGTTTGTTGCAGTTGAATATTACTTTTGTTACCATCACTTATTAAATGCACCACTTATATCTGACATTTTACCGAATCCAAAGAGGGTACATGTTTACACAATTATCTCACTTCCTGCGGCGATTCCGACATCGACGCCATATCAAACACCAACCCCATAACATTTCTCCTGCTGTGAAAAAACAACGCGGTCAGGCTCTGTTGATTTTTGCAGTTGCTGCAGTTGGCTTACTGGCTTCTGTTGGTTTGGCGATTGATGCAGGTTCTTTATATGTACATTATGGACAACTCAAGCGCGCAGTGGATGCTGCAGGAATTACCGCTGCTAATGAGTTTAAAAGCGGGCAAACACTCGACAAACTGGAAGAAGCGGCAGAAGAAATTCTCGTTATGCATGATATTGATATGACTTTGGTGGATTTGAAAGTCTATATTTGTGACGCCTATGAAACGGATGATGATCATGATCTTGTTGAGCCTTATGCAGGAACTGCTGATGGAACCCGTGATCGTTATCTCGCGACTTTGGAGCCTACCTTTTATGCGCGCTGTCCAAACACCGAAGGTGGATTACAATCAGCCCGTAAACTGGTTTGGGTTGAAGCAACCCAAAAAGCTCCTTTATTCTTTCTTTCCATTATTGGGTTTAGTGATGTTCCACTCACTACCAACACCATCACTGAAGCTGCTCCGGTGGATCTTGTGATCGTGATTGACATTTCTGAATCGATGGGCAGAGATACCACCAGCTTTCCCTTTACTGTCGGGGATTATGATCCGGCGAATTGTAATGCTGATAACACCTGTCAACCGCTGAAAGACGCCAAAGATGCTGCTCTGGTGCTGGTTGACAAGATGCATTTTGGATATGACCGTGTGGCTGTGGTGACTTTTGATATTAACGCACAGACGATTCCGATTCCAAACATCCAGGGCGTTCCTACCAGTCTCAGTGATGATATGGATGAAGTTAAAACTGCGATCAGCGGCATAACGCTTCATGATGACGCTCCTTATAACCGCTTGTGGCCGAAATGGAGGCCTGAACTTGCAGATCCATCAGGCGCACAAAACTTTGCCGCTTATAATCCTGTAAACCCCGAAGACCGGGATGGAGATGGCTTTGATGCGGACCCCGCGTTTCCGACCTGCGCAGACGAGCCCTTACACCCTAAATGTTGTGTGCTGGATGATGATCGCTGGGATGATTCTCAGCCAGCGAGATTTGCAGAATTCAACTACGAGGGAGGTGGTTTCCCCTGCGATGATGACGATCTACTGGATGCTTATGACTGGGATCAGGATGGTGTCTATACTGCAGTGGATGATCTCAGCAGTGAGGCGTTTTTGAACGGTGATCGCAGTGCGAACAACCTTAGAGAGCTATCTTTCCTTTCTACCTGCACAGGCTGTGGTATACGTGAAGCTAATTCCATCCTGTCGGATTATGGGCGCAACGGAGCTGTTTGGATCGTCGTATTTCTGTCAGATGGGGCTGTCAACCTGTCAGATTCTCCTTTGAATCCTATTCCGCCGGTTCCGTACATCCCGACTCAATACACCAATGGCTTTTGCTATGGCCCCCGCCTTGATATGAACCCAGCGTTATCTCCAGTGATGTTCAGCTATGCCTGGAACATTCACTGCCGTGATAAGACCCCTGATACACGGGTTTGCATTGACGATGATATTAATACCTGCCCGCCAGGAAGTATTTATGAAAATCCTGCCACTTTTTTGTATGGTCAAATTTCCTATTCTCCGTATGATTATGCCCTTGATAAGGTAGATGATATGGCTCTGCTTGAGGTTACGGGGCAGGAACCGATTGGTAATGATATTGGTATCTTCTCGATCGGTCTTGGCGATGTAGTAAAGACCAATGCTATGGGCGTCGTCACCGAAAGCTATGGTGAAGATTTACTGCGTTATATGGCTGCAGTTGGTGATGACGGGGATCGTACTACTGACCCCTGTGCAGGTATTCCACATAAAACTTCATGTGGACAGTATTACTATGCGCCAAGCGGCGATGAGTTGCTGCCAATTTTTGAAGAAATTGCTTCACGTATTTACACACGAATTTCTAAATAAACCAGTCCTTAGAAATTCAGGAGAATGCATATGAAAAACCAAAAAAATATCAGAAAAGGAGGGTTCCGCAGCAAGGCGCAAAGTCTTGTTGAATTTGCGCTGGTGCTGCCAGTATTACTCCTCTTGATCTTCGGCGTGATTGAATTTGGCCGTTTGATGCAAGCCTATCTGGCAATTGAGAACGGCGCCAGGTTTGCTTTACGTATGGCTGTGACTGGTGACTATGACCCTGCTTTTTGTGACGAAGCCGCAACAGCCCTGGGTCTTACTGACGATGATAATGCTGATGGCGCAATTGACTGCCGTGTTCCAGATACGATTGATGAGTATGAGGAGAAAAATGCTCTCTTGAGAGATTGGGCGCGCTTACCCTCCATTCGAGAGGAATCGTTGAGAGGCGCAATTGGAATTGCAGTCGATCATGATACGACTGTTACGGGGGATTATCTTTCTTATTTAACAAATGTCCAGACAACGATGTCTTCAGCAAACCGCGGAAACCCCGGGGAACCCGGATTCTTCAGTGCCAATATCTGCTCAAATCGTTATAATCCTGAAGAAGATTTCGCTTTTCGGTTGGATCCCAATCCGTTTTATTATGATGGGCATTCAGGAGAGGACGATTACCAATATCCAATTTACTGCCAGTCTTTTCAACCTTCTGATGGTCTTGTGACCGCATTTATTGATGATGCCGGCGCGCCTGGTAATCGTGTGCAGATACGTTTGACCTATCGCCATGAGCTTATCACTCCGATTATCAACACATGGTGGCCGACAATTAAGCTTTTCGCCATGCGTGAAGGAATTGTGGAAAAATTCCGTACTTCTCGCGTGGCAGGGCTTTCGAACCCGCTTTCTATGGCACCGACTTTTACACCAATTCCACCCACGTCAACCATTTCACCAACCGTCACGCTGACACCAACTGCAAATCCGTGTACTGGCGGTGGGGAAATCCTGCACGAGATTTGGACAGGTATTTCGGGAAATAGTGTCTCTGATCTTACTTCTATTGGCCGTTATCCGGATGAACCAATGTCATGGTCTTATCTGAACCGATTAGAGGCTCCGATCAACGCCGGCACCAGTTTTGGACAACGTGTTCATGGTTATGTGTGCCCCCCTTATACCGGACAATATAAATTCTATATCGCCAGTGATGATAATAGTGAATTATGGCTAAGCCCAAATTCAAATCCAGGGAGTGCCAATTTAATCGCGAATGTACCTGGATGGACTTCCTCTCGCCAGTGGGATAAATATTCTACTGATCAGGAATCAATGACGGTAAATTTAATTGGCGGCTCGTGGTATTATATCTCAGCTCTTGGGAAAGAGGGCTCGGGTGGTGATAACCTTGCGGTCGGCTGGATTGGTCCGAATGACCTGGCTTTCAGTACTCCCGCAGTCATTGCCGGAGAGTATCTCCTGCCAATGCCGACATCGAGTATTCCCACCCGAACCAACACACCTACCATCACATTAACACCAACTCCGACGTTGACACCGACGCCCGTTTTCGTTCCCTGCAATGGGGAAGGTATTCTGCAGGAAATATGGTATGACATTCCCGGGTCTAGAGTCAGTGATTTGACAGGTGATCCCAGTTATCCATACTATCCTGATTTACAGCAGATAGTGCCGAAACCAGAAGCGTATAATATTTATGGTAGTGCTTATGGACAACGATTCAGCGGGTATTATTGCGCACCCTACACCGGTGATTACCGCTTCTGGATATCGAGTGACAATCGAAGCGAGTTATGGATGAATACCTCAGGCATTGACCCTGACAGTGCCTCAAGAGTTGCCTATATGAATAAAAAGAACAATATCGATCAGTGGGATGAATTTGATTCACAACATACCAATGTGATCAGCCTGCAGCAGGGGCAATACTATTATATTGAAGGACTTCATAAGGATAATGGCTGGAAAGATCATATGCAGATCGGTGTCACCTACTTTGGCAGCGATGATGCTGATGAAGTTGAAGTAATTGACCAGGAATGGCTTTTCCCGTATGACCCGGGAGAACCACCTCCGGCGCCCCAGTATTGTGACGGCGCCAGCTCCATCATGCGTGAATATTTCTTAGGTACAAGTGGCCGTAATGTCAGTAATTTAACGAACGACCCAAGCTATCCCAGTAATGCAGATGGA
>CAZQSG010000003.1:0-53416 GCA_964595925.1 uncultured Anaerolineaceae bacterium
AGTTCCAGCACATCTTGTCAGTGGTGGAATTAGCGGTATCGCCCAGTTATTGGATTATTTTATCTCCGTTCCCCTTGGCGCAATCATCTTTATAGGAAACATCCCCCTTTTCCTTCTGGGTTGGCGTTATCTGGGAACAATGCGTTTTGCATTAAGAACCGCTGCCGCAGTAATTACCTTTGCATTATTCACGGATCTGATTGCAATCTTTCTACCAGAAACCGGATTCACCAATGATCTTATCCTCCAATCACTTTATGGCGGTGTCCTTTATGGTGTTGGCTGTGGTTTTGTTTATAAAGGAAAAGGTACCAGCGGTGGATCTGATATTTTATGTCGTATTTTAAACTTCTATACTGGAATACCGATCACGCAAAGTTACCTGCTTGTTGATAGTATTGTTGTGTTGGCTGGTGGTTTTATCTTTGGTTGGGACATTGCGCTATATGGCGTTGTGGTTATCTACATCAGCGGTGTCGCAGCGGAAACAATTGCAGAAGGGTCCAATATCTACCGAACAGCCATGATCATCACACAACACCCACAGAAGGTGGCAGATCAGATTATGACACAACTGAGCCGAGGGGTTACTATTTTGGATGGCAAAGGAGCTTACACCCTGGAAGATCGTCCCACATTATTCTGCGCTCTCACCCGCTCGGAAATACCTAAAATTAAAGCGATTATACAGCATGTAGACCCAAATGCTTTTATAGTGATCGGACAGGCAAATGAAGCCATTGGTGAGGGTTTCCAACCTTTACGTCAACCAACTAATTCGGATTCACAGTAACATTCAATTTCGTGGAGCCCTTATTTAATTTCCCCTGGTTTCCTGAATCAGGCAAATTGGATCAGGGCTGCACCAGCAATTGCGAATTGTGCGAGATGGTAAGTGACCGTCACCCAGCCTTTTGTTTTCGGAGCGACAAAACGATCCCAGGCAAGCATTCCGTCTGATAATACAAAAAATAAGGCTCCCATAGTGGCAAGAAGACTGGCTGTGGTTGACCAATAGGGACTTAACAGAGTTAACAAAGCAGAGTAAAACATTGTCAATATGATAACCCCATACGCAATTACAGGAAGTTTCATATTCTTGTCCACATTGGGGATAAGAATATGAAAAAAGAAAAAAGCCATAGCAAAAACAGGAAGCAGCATTAGAATGCTCTTCAGAGTGTTCACTTCTAAGCTCCCCAGATTGAATCCCAATATGTATAACAGGTGTCCAATTAGAAAAGACACAAGTCCTAGCAAGAACCATTTTCTTCCTGGAAACAACAAAAACACATCCCCCAGCAAACCAAAGAAAAGTCCCAAAAGAAAAATCCACATTGGGAAATAAATAGTCCCACCTAATAGCACCCAAACTGTAATCAACAATAACAACATTGGAGCAGGTTTGCTCCAATAGCGCATTTTCTTTTTTCCCGTCCAAACAATATACCAATCAACCATCACCGAGACAATACTGAGGATAAATAATGCAACCCCGAACATAAAATTTATCTCCTCTTTGTTGAATACCCCAAATGAATTAATACCTCTGGCTTGTTCCGCCACTTCTTATTGGTTTTCACATTTAAATCAAGATAGATTTTTTGCCCGATCATCTCCTCGATTTCACTTCGTGCATAGGTTCCAATCCTTTTCAACATTTTCGCCCCTTTGCCAATCACAATTCCCTTATGTGATTCGCGTTCAACAAGAATTGTTGCATGTATATAATTCATCCCATCTTCCCGTTCGGCATATTCATCAATCCGAACAGCAATTCCATGAGGGATTTCATCGCGCAGCATATTCAGACAGGACTGCCGAATAAGGTCTGAGGCGATCTCTTTTTCATAGAGGTCTGTCACCTGTTCGGGATCATAATACGGAGGGCCTTCTGGCAAATGACTGACAACCAGATCCAAAAATGTTTCTTTATTTTCACCCTTCAAAGCTGAAATTCCACACAACTCAGCGGAAGGAAATAATTCTAAGTAGAGCTCTTGTCTTTGTGTTAATTCTGTTTTCGATAACAAATCAATCTTATTTAAAAGCATCAGCACATCAGGAACACGGGGCAGTCTGGAAAATTCCTCGGCAACCATATAGTCTTCTTTATGTGGATTCACGCTGGCATCTACAATCCACACAACCAGGTCAGCATCCAGTACAGTTTCAATGGCTGTGCTGTTCATGTAAGCATCCAACTTATCCTTCCCATGATGAATCCCTGGGGTGTCCATAAAGATAATTTGGTAGTCATCGGTTGTTACAATGCCCAGTTGCCGTCGACGAGTCATCTGAGGGCGCGGAGACACAGCGGCAATCTTCTGCCCCAACAACAGGTTGACCAAAGTGGATTTTCCTACGTTGGGTCGCCCAATCAGTGTTACGAAACCAGATCTAAATTTTACTTCTTCCATAATTTTCTCTTCCATTTTATTTTTTTGTTATACACATTATTCTAACATCTCGCATCACATTAAAAACCAAAAAGAAATAATTGCTTCATTTTTATTTTATTAGAATGAAACTTAGCTCAGTGTGCAGAGTTTCATTTATAAATTGAATCAGCTTTTAACCCTGTCCATTGTATGAAACGTGAACGATTGTTGAATTGATTTGGTCTCTCAATTTTTGAATTTCTGTTTGGATAGACTCCAAACCACCATCAATTGGAATGATGCTTTTCTCTGATTCAGTTCGAATCTTAAATTCATAGCCGCCGTTTTCTAATGATCGTTTGCTGACAGTCAGACGCAGCGGGATACCAATCAGATCCATATCATTAAACTTTACTCCAGGCCGCTCATTGCGATCATCAAATAACACCTCGATTCCTGCTGAAGTCAATGTCGCGTATAAAGTTTCTGCCTCTTCTTCAGCCCCTCGCAAACCTACAATCGCCACCTGGTATGGAGCGATACTGATGGGCATACATAATCCATATTCATCATGATGTTCTTCCGCGACACATGCCAACAAACGTCCCACACCAATGCCATAGGAGCCCATAATAACCGGCTGTGGTTTCCCGTTTGAATCCAGGAAAGTACAACCCATCGCTTCGCTGTAGAATGCACCTAGCTGGAAGATATTACCTACCTCAACTCCTCTCGACATATGCAGTGGGTTACCGCAAAAGAGACATGCAGCACCTTCTTCAGCGATGGCAATGTCTGCCACGATAGCCGCTTCAAAATCTCGGTCATAGTTCACATTCCGTAAGTGGAAATCAACTTCATTCGCCCCAGCGACCAGATTGGGTGAGTCGAGAATACTATCGTCCACAACTACAAAACAATCGCTTATATCCACCGGCGATGCGAAACCTGGTACAGCACCAATGGATTGAATCTCATCATCCTGAGCGGGACGCAGCCGCTTGGCACCCAAAGCATTTGAAAGCTTTGTCTCGTTAACATCCATGTCTCCACGAATCACAGCGAAAACTAATTGATCACGTTCCTCCTCACCATCCATAATCGTCGCCACCAGAAAAACAGCCTTAGCTGTTTTTGCCTTCGGAACGTCTAAGAATTTTGAAAGCTCTTCAATCGTACTGACATCAGGCGTCGCCACTTTTTCAATCGGCAGCAATTCTTCCGAGACAGGCCGGGACTTTTCAAATACTGCAACTTGACGATTAGCCGTATACCCGCACTCATCGCAAATGATCAAGGTATCTTCCCCAATCGGTGTTAAATACATATATTCGTGTGCTAATTGGCCACCCATCATCCCTGTATCTGATTTTACAGAAATCACTGGCAAGCCACATCGGTGGAAGATATCGAAATAGGCCTGAAAATGAGCACGATATTGTCTTTCCAATCCTTCCCAATCAGTATCAAGGCTATAAGAATCTTTCATCGTAAACTCTCGAACACGAATTAAACCTGCTCGCGGTCTCGGATCATCCCGCCATTTGGTTTGAATATGATAGACCAATCGTGGCAAATGCTTATAAGATTGCACCTCTGAACGCACCAAATCAGCCACTGGTTCTTCATGTGTCATTGATAAAACCATGTCGCGTCCTGTTCTATCAACGAACCTGCCCATTTCAGAACCAATCTTATACCAACGTCCTGTTTCTTTCCATAAATCGGCAGGAACCACAACCGGCATGCTGATTTCCTGACCACCAATTTTATCCATCTCCTCGCGCAAAATTTGTTCAATTTTCTGAGTTGTACGTTTTGCTAAATGTAGTGAACTGAAAATACCCGCTCCCGTTTGCCGGATATAACCTGCTCTAAGCAACAGTTGATGACTGATTACATCGGCTTCTGAAGGCGTCTCCCGCAATGTTCGTCCAAAAAGTTGTGTCATTCTCATAGTGTTTCTCCTGAAGTTTTACGCAACCAACGTATAGAAAACGTATATTTTTTATTGACTTCGCGTCAAGCAATTTTCTTATAATCCTGTAAGATATAGATAGGGTGATTTCTCTTCTTCTCCTCCTTATCAAATGAGAGCTAGAAACGGCGTTCTGGCTCTCTTTCTTTTTTAAAGAGGTTAAACTTGATTATTATAACAAATCCCGCAATTTCTTACTTCTCCAAGGGTATTAAATGAATAATCCGATTTCACCTACTCGATATAAAGTGGGTGAAATCGGATAGGTTTCTATTTTTCAATCATCTTACTTCATGGCTTCGATGTAAAGGTTGTTCATGTATTCCTTCAACATGCGGGTCATTGAGAACTGGGGAGAGAGCGTTCGAAGATTATTCTTCACCCGATCCAGCCATGCATCTGGTAGTCCGCTTTCGTTAAACCGATTGTAATACAGTGGAATGATTTCGTTTTCAAGCGTATCATATAACATACCTGCATCATAATTATCCTGCTGATTTGAATCGTCAAAGTCTTTCAAATCTCCAACAGTCCACCCATTGCGGCCATTATATGCTTCATGCCACCAGCCATCCAGAACAGAGAAGTTCAAAGCGCCATTCATTGCGGCTTTCATACCAGAAGTGCCAGAAGCTTCATTTGGACGTCTTGGTGTATTCAACCAGACATCCACACTCTGTACCAAATGTCGAGCAATGTCCATATCATAATCTTCAACAAATACCAAACGACCACCTGTTTTAGCATCTTTCGCTGCACGGTAAATCTGTTGGATGATTAGTTTGCCTGGTTCGTCTGCAGGATGAGCTTTTCCAGAAAAGATAATCTGGACGGGCATATTTTCATTATTGATAATTCTCAGCAGTCGATCAAAATCTCGTAAAATTAAGTTGCCACGTTTATAAGTAGAAAACCGACGAGCAAAGCCGATCGTTAACACATTAGGATCCAGCATTACACCACCAGCGATAATCTGTACCGGATGTTTAATCTCAGTTAACCATTGCCTGCGTGCTCGATCTCCAAGGAATTTAACCAGTTTTTGCTTCTGTTCCTGGCGAACCTTCCAGAGAAATTCATTCGGAATATCAGCAACCTTCTCCCACATAACGGGATCATCTACATGCTCAATCCAATTCGTTCCAAAATATATGCCGTAAAGGTTCTCCAAGGGTTCTGATAGCCAGCTCATGGTATGCACACCATTTGTAATATAACTGATCGGCACGTCTTCTACTTTCCGATCTGGCCATAGATAGTTAAACATTTCCCGAGAAACCTGTCCATGCAGTTCAGAAACACCATTCGCATGATCAGAAAGTTTCAGAGCCAAATTGGCCATACTGAAGAATTCACCCCATTCAACTGTCTGTTTTGCTAAATTAATAAACTCATCCCGGTCAATTCCTAATTCGGGCCAGATATTGTAAAAGAAACGTTCCACCAGCCAGACCGGGAACATATCAATACCCGCCGGAACTGGAGTGTGTGTTGTGAAAATGGTGTTCTTTTTAACAATCTCTTTTGCTTCACTATAAGTTTTTCCGTCAGCTACAATTTCGCGAATCCGCTCAAGCGCTAGAAAAGCGGAGTGACCTTCATTCATGTGCCATACATCCGCAGCATAACCTAGTTTGTGCAATGCTCGAACGCCGCCTATCCCCAGCACAATTTCCATAGAAATTCGAACTTCAGGATCACTGGAGTAAAGTCTGGCGTTCAATTGGCGATCTGTATGACTGTTCTTGGGAACATCTGTATCCAACAGGAAGAGAGGTACCCGCCCAACCTGAACCTTCCAGATTCTGGCATAAACATCACGCCCGGGTAACTGAACTGCAACCATTAAAGGTTCGCCATCATCATCAAATAAAGGTTGCACAGGCATCTCATTGAAATCAAAAATAAAATGGCCTGTCTCCTGCCACCCATCTTCAGTAATATGCTGTGAGAAATAACCTTGACGATAAATGAAACCAACGCCAGCAATAGGAAGCCCCAGATCACTGGCTTCCTTCAGGTGGTCACCAGCAAGAATGCCAAGCCCTCCCGCATAAACAGGCAACGATTCATGGAGGCCAAACTCGAAGGAGAAATAGGCTATTTTCTTCTCTCTTACTTCTGGATGTCCTTTTGTAAACCAGGTTTCACTAGAATTCATGTAGGCGTCAAAAGTTACTATTTGGGATGCATAATTTGACATATATACTTCATCATCCATGACCGCGCTATATTGTGGGCGTTCAACGCGATGTAAAAATTCTACTGGATTGTGATGGACTTCGTCCCATAAGGCATTGTCTATAGCTGAAAATAATCTCACAGCATCATGATGCCATGTCCACCAGAGGTTGTACGCGAGGTCACCTAACCGCTCAATTTTACTGGGAAGATTGAAGTGGTTTGGTGCTGCTAGATTCAAATAATCTACCATTATTAATATCCCTTTCGTGATATAAATTCATTAAATATCATGGCCTTAAATCCACTTAAACAGATAATAAACCGCTACTATCATACCATAAGCAAGCATCCGCTGAAAGTAGTCAGAGATTAATATTAAAACAATTTTATGAATGGAAAACAGCTTAGCTGCGCTGTTTTCCATTCACTGCCCAATAAGTAATTACAAGAAAGTATAAGGCCCGGGAAGCTTTATCTCCCTGTCTACTAGGGACTATTATTTATTCCTAATCTTCGATTGCTGCTTTCCTTTGTTGAATTCGACTGAGGCGTTCTAAATCGAACTTTGGATTGCGATCAAAGTCAAAGACACCATTCATCTCCTGGAACACATCGGTCAGTTGCGTATAACAATACCCAAAATATCCCATGTTCTCAAGCAGAATGGAACACATTCCCTCAAACCTTTCATATACATCTTCAATGGTGCGGGGGCGCTCTCCATAGCCCCAGGAAATGCTTTGATCTGTTCCAGCAGCAGTCTCATTTGCCAGTGCTTCATCCCACCATATTCCGCCAAATTCACTCAAGAAATAGGGCTGTCCTGCGTAGGAATAGGATTGTCTTTTTCCATCTACCCCATTTTCAAAAACCTTGCCGGGTTCAACTGGGACCGAAAAAAGGTCAGCAAATTTTGTTACATCCTGTTCGTAACTGTGACTATCATATACATCAGCATCAAGAATGCGGTGAGCATAACCTGATGCATCGAGAACAGGTCTCGTCCCATCCATCGCCTTTGTCGCCAGATACATCCCCCTGGTTACATCATCTAATTCGGTAATTCTATCGGTCATCACCTGCCACGTTTCATTCAAGGGACACCAACCAATAATGGATGGATGAGAATAATCCCGCTCAATTTCTTCCAGCCATTGGGTGATATAAGTTGCTGTTGGAATTTGGTTCTGCCCTTCAGGTCCGCCAGCATTACAACCCCAGTCGCAGAATTCTCCCCATACAAGATAACCCATCTGATCGGCATGATACAAAAAACGTTCTTCAAAAACCTTTTGATGCAAACGTGCACCATTAAATCCAGCTAACATGCTTAATTTAATATCTTTGCGAAGCGCTTCATCAGTTGGTGCTGTCAAAAGCCCGTCTCGATAATACCCTTGATCCAGCACCAGACGTTGAAATACCGATTTCCCATTGATAGTGATTTTCTTTCCATTAATGGCAATACTTCTTAACCCTGCATAGCTTTCAACACAATCAATCGTGGCTCCGTCTAAAATTAATTCAAAATCAATCTGATATAAAAATGAGTTCCCTACTTCCCATAGCTTTATCTGTTCTTTTGGAATGTTCAACACCAAACGAGGACTTAAATCCAGATCAGCGTCTATTTCAACAACTGTTATAATCTCCTCACAGTCTCTCAGCACCGCCTTTATTTTTAATCCATCATGATTGCCTGAAAGAGGCACTTCAACAAGAAAACATGAATTTGCAACAACCGGTGTGATCCGTGGTCGCTGCATATAAATATCCGATACTGGTTCTAACCATACCGTTTGCCAGATACCCGTTGTTCGTGTGTAATGACAAGTATGATTATGATACTCACGTGACTGCTTTCCTTCAGGTTTCAACTCTTGTTGAAAATCACGTGCCCGAACAACAATTTCAATATCTCTCCCGGCACACTTCCCAAGATTCGCAAAAAAGGGTGTTGAACTCCCCCTGTGCCGCACCACTTCCTCACCATCCATCCATACAGTAGTATCATAGTCAACTGCCTGGAAGTGTAGCAAAACATTCTTTTCACCCCATGCAGCGGGAACAAAGACATGGCGGCGATACCAGACGACATTCATAAAATCGACATTGCCAATTCCTGACAATTCACTTTCAGGACAAAAGGGTACAAGGATTTCGTCTGCGAGTCGCTGGTTTAATAATCCACGCTCTAAACCACTGTTCCCAGCATCAATTTCGAATTCCCACAACCCATTTAAACATATCCATTCCTTCCGCATAAATTGGGGACGTGGGTATTCAGTTCGAGGGACATTTTCCATTTTGAATCTCCTGAAGTATGTGCATTTAGTGTTTCTCATATTATAAATGGTTAAGAAACACTGGATTATTTATTTTCAATATGAAAAGGAATCCATAAAAATCAAGACAATTGTTGCGGCAGTAGTCTTGATTTAACAACCCCCCCAGAAAAATCCTGAGGGGGTTTGTTTTTTTAGAAATTACTGGCTTCTAGATTAATCCAACCTTCGCATTAAATTCTTCGATCAAAGCATCAATCTCAGGAACCTGCGACTGTAAATCGGTCCAATAATTGGGATCATACCATTGGTCCTGAATTTCCTCGAAAGTTTTTCCTTGCTGTTCGATCCATGTATAATATTTTAAGTTATGCACGCGTTTCCGGTCAGGATAGGTTAATTCGATGATATTATCAATATTCACGCCCTTTAACCAGCGGTGAAAATCCTTCACCGCATCACGATCTGTATATTCACCTGACTCTTCACGCATCTCGTGCAAACGACTATTATAGAGTTCCATCGAATCTGTAAAGACTGTTAATACCACATCATTCTCATTCAATTCATACCACTTCGCCATCTTGATGGCGGAAAGCATATTTGCAATGCTGGAAAAACCAAGTAAATCAAGCTGTTCAACAAAGGTTTCTTCAACCCCGTTCTCAACCAGATATTCTTTACCTGCCTTCTCATTGAACAAACGGGCAAGATTCACAACAGCATTATCATCAATGGCCATCACCATATCGGTATTCCGCACATTGTGAATCCACGGTACATGCTTGTCACCAATGCCTTCAATTCTATGGGCTCCAAAACCATTGTACATTAATGTTGGGCATTGCAAGGCTTCAGCGCCTGCAACCTTACTGTTTGGGAATACCTGTTTCAGATAATCTCCACAGCCAATGGTGCCTGCAGAACCAGTTGTCAGAACCACACCAAAATACTTGTCCTTCGCACCCAATTCTTTCATCAATACTTCTTCCATCGCGTGACCGGTTAACTCATAATGCCATAAGTAATTGCCAAATTCGTCAAACTGATTAAAAATCACCAGATCTTCCCCAGTGGCGCGAAGTTCCCAGCATTTGTCGAATATTTCTTTTACATTCGACTCTGTCCCTGGGGTGGCAATAACCTCACCAGATACTGTGCGAAGCCAGTCAAAACGCTCCTTGCTCATGCCTTCAGGTAAAATCGCAACGCTTTCACATGACAGCAGTGTAGAATCATAAGCACCCCCACGGCAATAATTACCCGTTGAAGGCCAAACAGCTTTCTGATGAATTGGATCAAATTGTCCTGTAACAAGACGTGGTACCAGACAGCCAAAAGAGGCGCCGACTTTATGTGAACCAGTTGGGAACCATTTCCCAACCAATGCAATTATTCTTGCGTCTACCCCTGTCAAACTCTTTGGCAGTTCAATATAGTTAACCCCACCATAGCCCCCTCCAAAGGATTTTGGTTCATTCTTCCAGGTAATGCGGAATAGGTTTCTAGAAGCTATATCCCATAATCCCATTTTACTTAACTCTTCCTTGATGCGGTCTGGCACTAATTCTGGATTTTTCATTTGTGCAATTGTAGGAATAATAATATTCCGCTCGCGAGCACGATTTATTACATTTTTCATTTTTTCTGGGTGAATGGTGAGATCAATTTTTGACATTCTAATTTCTCCTTAATGAATGCTGGTTGATTCGTTAATTTTAGTGATTGTTTTTTCATAATCAGGCTTTTTGGGAGCCTCGCTAACAATATATAATGGTCTTCCTTTTGCTTCATCATACAACCGTCCAATATACTCCCCCAATATCCCAATACTAATCAATTGAACACTGCCTAATAAAAGAACTGATACAAGGGTGGTAGCCTGCCCATAAAAGGCATGATTGCCAGAAAAACGCATAAATATTACAACAATAATGGCAATCAAACTGACAACCGCAAAAAAGAAACCGAGGTAGGTGGCCATTTGAAGTGGAAAATAAGAAAAACTAGTAACTGCATCTAGCGCAAATTTAAACATTTTCTTAAAAGGATATTTAGTTTCACCTGCGAAACGTGCTGACCGCTTGTATTCAACACCAATTTGCCGAAATCCTACCCAGGAAGACATCCCGCGTAAAAATCGATGTCGTTCACGCATACTGTTCATTATGTCTACAACTTTACGATCAAGCAGTCGAAAGTCACCTGTATCTAAAGGAATATCAACGTCCGTGATCTTATAAACAATTCGATAGAATAAATTTGCGGTGAAAAGTTTAAACCAACTCTCGCCTACTCGTTCTGTTCGAACAGCATAGACAACCTCAAATCCCTCCCGCCATTTATCAATCATTTCCAGAATCAATTCGGGGGGATCCTGCAAATCTGCATCAATTACGATTACAGCATCACCTCGAGAGTAATCCATCCCTGCCGTGACCGCAATTTGATGTCCGAAATTCCTAGCAAAGATGACAGGACGAACATGCACTGGGTCTTGTTCAGCTAATTGATGGATGATCGCATTTGATTGGTCTTTGGATCCATCATTTACCAAAATCAATTCCCAATCATCGTTTGACTGTTCCATTACCTCACAAATCCGTTTAAATAGTTCTTCCAGACATTTTTCTTCATTGTAAATCGGAGCGATGATAGAAATCATTGACTATTTCCTCCTATTTCCATTTATTTCAAATTCCTTCTTATTCATGTTTTAAATAGTTTTCAAGCGCCTTCATAGAAGGCTCAATAATAGGGGCTTCACCAACCGCAGTAGCTGCGGCCTTAACATCCTTCAAACCACTTCCTGTGTTGAGTACGAGAACTGGATCTTCAGGGTTAATGATTTTCTCTGCCAATGCTTTCTGCAACCCGGCATAAGCTGTAGCGCCTGCCGGTTCAGCGAAAATACCGACCTTTCCCAATTCTGGAATCGCCTTTAGAATGTCCTCATCCTCTACACGAATATAAGCACCACCAGTCTGAGTAGCAGCTCTCAATGCCCGTAAGCCGTCTCTGGGCAAATCAACCGAAATACTATCAGCTAGCGTTGTCGCACTCACAGCTTTAATATCCTCAGTTTTATCAAAATAAGCGTTGGCTATCGCAGAGGACCCTGTTGATTGGATACCAAATAACCGGGGAATTTCTTCAATCCACCCAAGAGCAAGTAAATCTTTGAATCCTTTATGCAGTCCTGAGATAATATTTCCATCACCTACTGATACAAACACATTTAACGTTGCCTTCAGTTGGGAATTTTTTAGAAGCACTTGCTCCCATATTTCAAAGCTGGCGGTTTTCTTTCCCTCAGCTGTAAATGGATTATAGCCAGTATTTCGACAATACCATCCAAATTTATTGGATGCTTCAACCGCTAAATCAAATGCTTCATCATAGGTGCCGTCAACGAGAATAACTTTTGCACCAAAAACCAATAGCTGTGCAATTTTTGCAGGGGGTGCTGTTTTTGGTGCAAAAATCACAGCCTCGCGATCCACAGCTGCCGCCATTCCAGCCAAAGCCGCACCAGCATTCCCAGTCGAAGCAGTCACAATTACTTCCGCTCCAATTTCTTGTGCGCGCGCCACCAAAATGGCACTGGCTCGATCTTTAAACGAGGCAGTGGGATTTCGGCTCTCATCTTTAATCCAGAGATGTTCCAAGCCCAGTTCTTCTGCCAATCGAATGGGTCTATAGGTCTTTGTCCATCCTGCTGCCCGCAAAGGGGTTTCGTATCCACCTGGATCAGAAACAGGCAATAAAGGTAGATAACGCCATAATGATTCTTCTCGGCTGCCACATATCGTCGAAGTTGAAGTCTTCGCCTGAATTGAACGATAATCCAAAATTACATCTAAATTCCCCCCGTCTTTTGGGCAAGTATAGAGGATATCTTTGGGCTCATATTCTTCTCCACATACTGAGCATCGATAGCCGATGAAGTCTTCTCGCATTAAAAATTTCCTTTCCTAATTAAAGGTTATTGGTATTCGGATTATATAGCATTTTCAGTTGTCTGACAACTGTTTTTAGTGAATTTAATCCTGAGTTGAGTCATTCTCAGCAAGGAAGGAATAACCTTTCGACCTTTTTATTGTCCTCTTTCTCCACGTATATAAGGTAAGCCCAAAGCCGCAGGAGCGCCTATTCGCTTTCGGTTAGCCTCTTGAGACCCGATAACAAGCACGATGATCGTAAATGCATAAGGAATCATTTGCAGAAAGAAACCCAGATATGGGTCATAAAAAAATGGATTTGCAAAGCCAAATATCATCATAGGTCCCTGAATATCCAAAACCAGGCGGCGCAGCGCACCAAAGATATATGAACCGGCAGCTGCCCGAATAGGATTCCATTGTGCAAAGATAACCAGACCAATCGCAACCCAACCCTGTCCGCCTGTCGTCAATTCACTAAACCACCCCGGTGAAATTGCCAGGCTGATCGTTCCTCCAGCGAGACCCGCTAACACACCGCCCACAAATACATATATATATCGTAAGCGGTGAACCTTAATACCCTGCGAATCTGCTGCTGCAGGATATTCGCCTACCGCACGCAAATGCATTCCAGGGCGCGTTTTATAGATGTAATACCAGGCAACCGGAATAAAAAGATAACCAATATAAACCATTACACTGTGGTTCGTAAAAAAGATATTTCCAAGGATGGGGATTTTTGTTAGAAGCGGGATTGAAAAAGTGGGCAGCAAAGCAACTGTCCCCGCTTTGCTGAGGCCTTCACCCAACACAAGGCTGAGCCCAGTACCTACAAAAGTAAGAGCTAAACCACTTACAACTTGATCCGCGTGAAGAGTAATCGTGATAAAAGCATGTATCTGACTGAGCAGACCGCCTAAGATCATCGCGACAACTAACCCTAACCATGGATTTCCAGTAGACACTGCGACACTAAATGCTCCCATGGCACCAATCAACATCATGCCTTCAACCCCAAGGTTCATAATGCCTGAACGTTCCGAGAATATTTCACCCAATGTGGCAAATAACAACACCGTACCGCTGGCAACACCGGCCTGCAAAATGACCAATATATCCATATTTAGGCCTCCTCTTTCTTAATTATACGGATACGGTATCGAATAAAGAAATCGCTGGCGATGAGACAAACGAGAATAATCCCTTGAATCATTTTTGGAATACCAGCCGGTTGAATTTCTCGGCCTGCCAGAATCAATGCACCAAATAAAACGCCAACCGGAATAACCACAAAAGGGTTCAGTTTTGCTAACCAGGCAATAATAATGCCCGTAAACCCATAACCCGGGGAGATAGCCCCCTGCAACCGATGAACGACACCACTCACTTCTGACATCCCGGCTAAACCAGCCAATGCCCCAGAAACAATCATCACCAGAATAATATTTTTCTTAATCTGAATACCAGCATATTCCGCAGCTCTTGGATTATCACCAATCAGGCGAATTTCATAACCCCATTTTGAACGATATAAAATAAACCACATAAAAATTGCCAGGATTATTGCAATCACAAACCCCAAATGAGTCGTCAAGCCTGCTAATTGTGGAAATTGGTCCGCATAATCTGTCAATCGGGGCAGCCAGGCAATTTTCGGGAATTTTGTTGTCATCTGAAAACCGCCCTCACTCCACACATTGAAAATGAAGAAATTGCAGAACGCAATAGCAATATAATTCATCATTAAGGTAGAAATAACTTCATTGACCTTATATTGCGCTTTCAGAAACCCCGGAATTGCTCCCCATAAAGCTCCGCAAAACATACCTGCCAAAGCCATTGTGACCAGCCACATCCACTTTGGGGTTGTTTCTGGCAGCACAGGGATAAGAACTACAGCACTTGCGCCAAATGCCCCCATATAAAACTGTCCTTCAGCGCCAATATTCCACAATTTCATCCGAAACGCGATAGCGCAGGCAAGACCAACAAAGATTAAAGGGGTAGCCTTTACGAGAGTATCAGACAATACGCCCAATGATCCAAAGGAGGCACGAAAAATATGTGCATATGCTGCCCATGCATTTCCACCAGCAATTTCTAATATAATAGCACCCAAAAACAAAGCTGCAACAACAGCAATCAAAGAAATAACCGGCATCATCCAGCCCGAAAGTTGCTCCAGGCGGGGTTCAAATTTTATCCGGTATGGGAATTTGGGTTTACTCGTGATTTTTATCTCACTCTCTGCCATACTTTCACACCCTCATCTTTTCTTGAATTCCAAGGTCTTCTATTCTTGTACCTGTCATCATCATCCCGATATGATCTATAAAGGATTTATCACCATCAATATTGGCTAATTCTCCCATGATTTCTCCTTCATAGATCACATAAATTCGATCACTTAACCGAATTAACTCATCTAATTCTTCAGAAATCAGCAAGATAGCAGCCCCTTGATCCCGCTGCTTAAGGAGCAATTTCTGAACTCCTTCAATTGCCCCCACATCCAGCCCTCTTGTGGGCTGAACAGCCACCAGGAATGGCGGATTATTTGATAATTCTCTTGCCAGAATTAAACGCTGTAGATTCCCACCCGAGAGAAGCCGAACTGGCGTTTTAATCGAAGGGGCAATAATTTCATAGACATCCTTCAAATCAGTAGCCAAAGCTTCTGCCGCTCCATTATCCACCACCAGCCCCTTGCCAATCGGTTCGCTAGTATAGCGTTTCATGATTACATTATCAGTAACATCCAAATTTGGAGAAGACCCAACATGTGTTCGGTCTTCAGGCACATGGGCAATTCCTCGTTTTATCCCCGTCTTTACCGGGCTATTGGTAATATCTCCCCCCAAAACTGTAATTTTACCCTGGGTGCACTTTCTTAATCCGGTCACGACTTCAGCCAGTTCGCTTTGGCCATTGCCGGCAACCCCGGCCAAACCAACGATTTCACCGGCATAAACATCAAGATTTACTCCACGCAAGGCAGGTAGTCTTTTGTTGTTTTCGGCATGAACATCCTCTACCTTAAGAACAATCTCGCCAACTTCATGCTGAACTCGTATTTGATTGAAGATAACTTCCCTGCCAACCATAAGCCGCGCCAGGTCTTTACGGGTCACATCCTGCATAGAGATACCACCTGCAGTGACAATTCCGCGCCGCAAGACAGTCAGACGATCTGATATCTCCAACACCTCGTTCAATTTGTGACTGATGAAAACAATAGATTTTCCACTCTTTGCCATTGCGCGCAGTGTATCGAAGAAACCACCAATTTCCACTGGTGCCAACACAGCAGTCGGTTCGTCCAAAATCAAAATTTCAGCCCCCCGATAAAGCATTTTTAACAATTCTACACGCTGCTGTTCACCTACACTCAATTGCCAAATATTGGCTTTGGGATCCACCTTCAGGCCATATTCTTCGCCCATTTCAGCAATTTTTCGATCAAATGATTCTAATTTCATTATAAAACGCGGCTCATTTAATCCCAAAAGCACATTTTCTGTCACCGTCAAAGAAGGCACCAGCATGAAGTGCTGGTGAACCATACCAATGCCCGCGGCAATAGCATCTCGAGGAGAATTGAATACCTTTTGTTCCCCATGAATGAACACTTTACCGCTTTCGGCTCTATACATCCCCCCTAATACATTCATCAAAGTACTTTTTCCAGCACCATTTTCACCCAACAAGGCATGAATTTCTCCTTTACGCAAGGAAAAATTCACATGGTCATTTGCAAGCACTCCTGGAAATCGTTTGACAATTTGCCGCATCTCAACAATATTCTCAAATGCGGGTTGCTCGAAATTATCTGCCATGTGCCCTCTTTTTCTCAAACTCTAATACCTAAGGTCATTTCAGATTTTATCGGAAATAAACTGAAATGACCTCCAATTGAATTAGACATCTTTTCTTAATTATTGCCAGTTACAAGGAAATCCACTTAGAAACCTGAAGTGTTTTAAACACTTTTTTCAATAATGGAGCAGCCAAGTTTTGGCTGCTCCATCTTCTCGGAAATAATTAGTTTTACTATTCAGGCAATTCAGCTATGATATTCTCATTCCACCAGTACATACAATAAGTGCAGCCAAGGTCATATGCCGGGAACTGGTCAAGATCAAGTTGCCCCATTTGTTCACCTTCAGGAACAACCACATTCCCCTGGTTATCAACGATCTCACCAGTGAAAACATCAAAGCGGTCAAAATCGCCAGCTAACATCTGGGCTAAAGTGTCTTCAACGTAAGTTAATACTTCCGGATCCAAACTCGCAACCCCAGCCGTCATTTCCTGGCCATCCATAAAGCCATACAATCCTAAACCGCCAGCATCTGCATCAAAATAATCCCAGCCGGGGGTATATGTACCATCACGAACACCTTCAGCGATTGCTTGATAAATAATACCCCAATTCCAATAGGGAGTGGTTAAACATCTTTCAGCGGTACAGGAACCAGACCAATCGTAGGTGATTCCCCATACATCGCCACGTTCAGTTGCAACATCAGCCGGAGCGGGGGTATCAGCACCGGTGAAAACAACATAAGCACCAGCATCAAACAAAGAAGCAGCAGCGTCTTTTTCAACAATCGGATCATGCCAAGTATTCAACCAGCGGACATCCATGGTACATTCGGGGCAGTATTTCTGTAGACCCAGAGCAAATGCGTTTCCCAACCGCAGCTCTTCAGGAATGGGGAAGGTGGCCATATAACCGATTTTTGACTCTCCATCTTGATGTGCGCGTGCCCCAGACAGAACACCAGCCAGGTATTTCATATCTTCCATTGCACCCATGAGATTACCAAAGTTCTCTCCGTTTGCTTTGAAACCAGTAAGATGAATAAACATCTGGGAGGGAAATTCTTCAGCTACTGTTTCCATTCCATCCATATAGCCAAAAGATGTACCAATGATCAAATCAAAACCTTTGCGTGCGAGTGAACGTGTAACCTGCTCGCTATCAGCACCCTCAGGAACCAGTTCCACATAAGCCGTATGAACATCGTCCATATTTTCCTGCAGATACTGCAATCCCTCATAATGCGACTGAGACCATCCGCCATCATCATGCGGGCCAATTAAAATCATAGCGACATTGAATTTATCCTTTTTGATTGCAGGAATTTGGAAACCACCTTCTTCAGTGGTACCATCGCTGCAAGCTGTCAGCAGAAATGCAAAAACCAAAATCGCAGTAAAAATGTAAAATAAACTTTTCTTACTCATTGATTAATCTCCTCTGTAAATTTCTTACAACAACATATTGATAGTCATTAGGGTTTTGATAATTATGATTCCGAATTTCACCTCCTTAGGAAATAAATCAGAAACATCAAAAATTGTACTCAAATAACTAAAATTAATCTACCGATAATGCTGATTGTTTAGACAAGTTTAAAGCTGCGGTTTTTCAGAAATTCCCCCTATCCTTATTCCAACGCCTATAATTCTGAGCCATTAACTATTGAGAGGTAATTACTTTTATTGTACATGATTTCCCGAAGATGGAACATTCTATCTTCGGTTTTTTTCTATACTTAAGGAACGATCCAGGTACCGGTTTCGCCTCTCAATGCGCTGCCAATACTTGGAGGATCTGTAATCAAAGCCTGCTTGCCACCTTTTTCCAGGAACTTAATAATTGCCTCAACTTTTGGCAGCATGCTTCCTTTAGCAAATTGGCCGTCTTTAATATATTGTTTGGCTTCTGCAACCGTAATCTTGTCCAGATCAATTTGTTCAGGTGTATTGAAATTTAGAGACACTTTTTCAACGGCCGTAGAGATTACAAATAAATCTGCATCAATTTCAGTCGCAAGTAAAGAAGAACTAAAATCTTTATCGATCACAGCCTCAATACCGCTGAGTGTACCTTCATCATTAATTACTACTGGAATCCCACCACCACCGACGGCAACAACGATGATCCCGGCATTGATCAGGGTCTTGATCGCTGGTGCCTCAATAATGTCCAGGGGCTTTGGCGATGGAACAACACGACGCCATCCCCGACCTGCATCTTCTACAACAACCCAACCATCGTTTTCTGCCCGTTCTTTAGCAGCTGCTTCTTCCATAAACGTCCCGATAGGTTTGGAGGGATTTGCAAATGCTGGATCATCTTTCCCGACAACTGTCTGTGTCACAATCGCAGCTGCTGTTTTATCCATCCCGCGTTCAACCATCTCGCGATAGAGTGCACGTTCAAACATGTAGCCAATCGCCCCTTGCGAATCTGCTCCGCAATAATCCAGCGGTACTTCATGTAACTCATGTGCTGAGAGTTCTGACCTTCGAAGAATAAATCCAACCTGCGGACCATTGCCATGAGTAATTACAACATCCCAGCCCGCCTCAATCATGTCCACAATATGAGCAATTGATTCTTGCGCAGCATTATATTGATCGGCAATTGTCTGGTGAGCTTTATCTTTAATGAGCGAATTGCCGCCAACTGCAACCACTGCTACTTTTTTTTCTGTCATGCGCATTCTCCTAGTTCATTGTCAATGCCATTACGGCTTTTTGAGCATGTAAGCGGTTCTCAGCTTGGTCAAATACAACTGAATGTTTTCCATCCATCACACTGCTGGTGACTTCAACATCCCGCTCTGCGGGTAATGGATGCATATAAATAGCATCCTCTTTTGCCAAAGCCATCTTTCTATCATCCGTAATCCAATGCTTATACTGATTCGTTATTCGTGTGATCTCGTCTGGATCGGTTGTGTGATTCATACAACCCCACGACTTTGCATAAACAATGTCAGCATCTTTGAAGGCTTCATCCATATCATCCACGACCTCAAACCCAACGCCGGCAGCCTTGGCTTCAGCTTCAGCCCTTGCCATCACATCAGGCATTAACTTGAATTCTGGCGGATGAGCTAAAGTGATATCCAACCCGAAACGAGGCATTTGAAGTATGAGACTCTGCGGAACAGACATAGGCTTTGCATAAGATGAAGCATATGCCCAACTGACCACCATTTTCTTCCGCTTTAAATTCCGTCCTTTTTTCTCAATAATCGTCATCAGATCAGCCAGACACTGGAAAGGATGATAAATTTCACATTGCATATTTAAAATGGGCGAACGTGAAGCCTCAGCAACCAGATTTAAATAACGATTGCCGACACCCCAATCACAATGGCGAATAGCGATTCCATCAAAATAGCGGCCAAAAATCTCGCCCAGTTCTTTTTCCGTATCACCATGTGAAATCTGAGTAGTTCGACTCTCGATAAAGGCTGCATGTCCGCCTAACTGTGCCATACCTGATTCAAACGAACCTCGCGTCCGTGTGCTGCTGAAGAAAAACAGCATCGCCAGAGTCTTATCACGCAGCAATGCATGATCCTGACCCAACGCACGTTGCATTTTGAGGTCCCATGCGAGGTCTAATACAGTTTCCACTTCTTCTTTGCTGAAATCAAGATCACCGATTAAATCGCGTCCTCTCAATCCTGTTTGCATATTATTTTCTCCTTGTTGATTATTATTGAATGAAATCCGATTTTGAATAAACTTTCATTCTCCATCGGATTTCTATTTCAATTTATTTATTCAGTGGCGCCTAACACCAGTGCCAACAACGCCATGCGCATCACAACTCCGTTAAAAGCCTCTTCCCAATAACGTGACCATTTTGTTATGTCAACTTGAGGAGGAATTTCATCCATTCGTGGCAGCGAGTGCAGCAAAATTGCATCCGATTTGGCTTTATTTTTCAGCAACTCACGGGTGATCTTATAATTAGAAGGGGTCATCCCAACATCACCATCCCGCTCGTCACGGCTCTTAGTATAGTCTGGTTGAACGACTGGCTCAACTAAAATCACATCAGCATCTGCTATGACCTGCTCAACATGCTCAACCTCTTTGTAATCCAGACAATAGTCATCTAGATCGGCTTTCATCTCATCCGTCAAGGACATATCAGGAGGAGAAACAAAAGAAATGGGGCAATCAAACTGAGTCAGACCATAGGCAAGAGAATGCATTGTACGCATCCGCATGTCGCCAACAGCCACCCATCGCAACCCGTCAAGGCGGCCTTTCTCCGTTAAAACAGTATATAAATCAGTCAGAATTTGGGTAGGATGTTCTCCCCAGCCATCGCCGCCATTGATAATCGGTATACTGGCCCATTTTGCTGCTTCATGAGGTGCACCTTTTTGGAAGTGGCGCATCACAATAACATCACCATAATACTCCAGCATTTTGACAGTGTCTTTAATCGATTCCTGATAAAAATCACCTGCACGGGTCATTTTTGCATCAGAGAATCCTGTCACATGCCCACCCAAACGGTGCATCGCTGCCTCATGAGCAAGCCTCGTTCGTGTTGAAGGCTGATAGAAGGCTGTCACCATTGTTTTTTCTTTCAACAAATCACAATTCTTACGGTTTCTCGCGATTGGAGCCATTTGTTTGGCAATTTCAAATACACGGAAGAACTCTTCACGTTCAAAGTCCTTCAAAGAAAGAATGTCACGTCCCATAAAACTTCGCATTTTTGATAACTCCTTTATATATGTTTATAAATTTATTTTAAATATAGGGCTTTCGCCAAAATTAAACTGCATCTCTAAACACTTACAGCTCAACTTTATCACACCATTAATACTGTCCAACTCGACGTACAACATGAAAATTAAAATAACCTGGTAAAAAATAACTGGATGAGAGATCAACCATTCGACCAACCTGTGTAAACAGTTTTGCTTGAAAATATAACAATGCGTCGCCGCGTTGAATTTCAAGTAGTCGTGCTACCTCTGAAGTGGCTGCGACAGCTTGAATTTCAGTTACTGAATTGGCGAGTCTGGGTGTTCCTCTTTGAATCAGAAAATCTAACACCGATCCGCTGAAACCAGCTTCTAATTCTGAAGGCTTCAAGATATCGTCAGACAGGATATCAATGAGAAAGGCAGCCGGTCGGTCCTGGGCTAAAATTACTCGTTCAATCTGAGTCAGAGGAGTTAACTCTTTAACATTGAAAACCAGCGCCTGTTCTGCATCTGCCTGAATATAACTGATTTTTGATTTCCCCATAGCTACAGGAAGAGAAATCTGGTGAGCCATTGTCTCAATACTCTCTAAAACTTCTAACCCACTATCAAGCACATGGGTATGGCTGATGACAAAAGTACCCACACCCTGCCGACGTCGGATAATCCCCTGCCCTTCAAAAGCCCGCATTGCCTCACGTAATGTAGCGCGACTGACTCCTAACTGTTTTGACAATTTCGGTTCTGATGGAAGCCGTTCTCCTGGAGGTGTATTGGCAATAACTCTGCCAAGTTCTTCCTGCAAGCGACGAAATGAAGTTTCTCGCCGGCCTATATTTTCAATCATGTTCTACCCCTTCTTCGTACAATGGAATAAATTCAAATTTCTCACCATCGAATAATCCTTTATCTGAAAGACGCAGCGCAGGAATAACAACCAATGACAGCAAACTTAATTGCATATTCGCATTATTCAATTCACAACCACAAGCCCGGATTCCCGCCAGAACAGAATCAGCTGCTCGAGCCACATGTTCAGCAGATTGATTCGACATCAATCCAGCAATGGACAGTTCCACAAGTCCAATTACTGTTCCATTGCGAACGACAACCTGTCCCCCTTGCGTTTCTCTGAGTTTGTTTACCGCAATCGCCATGTTTTCATCATCAGTACCAACCACGATCATCTGATGGCAGTCATGGGAAACTGTAGAAGCAATCGCACAAGTCTCTCTAAGTCCAAAACCGCTTACAAATGCTTTTTGAATCGTCCCGGAATCCTTATGGCGATCTAATACAGCAATCTTCGCCAAATCTTGATATTGATTGGCATGCAATTCTCCATCGTTGACAGGTACAACAACTTTCAAATGCCGTGTCGGTGCCTGATTCTCAATTACTCCAATGACATTTACTTTGACATTCGTAGCATCACTATCAATAATCACCCGAAAATCATCTGCTTTCACTTTGGATGAGATATGCACTGAGTTCATCGTCCATTCCGGATAATTAATCTCTGGCAATGTTACACATAATTGTCCTTTCTCAGCCACAATTTGACCTTTTGCAACCACTTTCTCCGGGCGCATCTCACTCAGTTCGGGAACAATCAACATATCAGCGAATCGGCCCGGCGCAATCATCCCCATTTCCTGATCAACTCCGAACCGTTCGGCGGTATTGATGGTTGCCATTTGAATCGCAGTCATAGGAGGCAACCCCTGCGTGATGGCAAAACGAACGACTTTGTCCATATGCCCTTCTGTAACCAGAGTGTGCGAGTGTGAATCATCTGTACACAGAATAAAGCGTCGGGAGTCTAAATGCTGCTCCGTAATAGCTTTAACCAATGCGGCCACATCATGCCAGGCTGATCCCTGGCGCATCATCACCCACATCCCCTGCCGCACCCGTGCAACAGCATCCACAGTTCGGGTACCCTCATGATCATCCCCCACACCAGCCGCCACATAACCATGAAAAGGAAGCCCTAAATCCTCTGTCGGATAATGACCGCCTATGGCCTTCTGCACCAACCGTGTTGACATTAACTTCTGGTGGACTTCCTCGTCATTCAAGAAGACTCCCGGGTAATTCATCATCTCGCCAAGGCCAATAATTTGATCCCACTGCAATGCTTCTCCAACATCCTCAGCTGTAATGGTTGATCCAGTAGTTTCATATCCTGGAGCTGATGGCACACAGGAAGGAACCTGTACAAAAACATGAATTGGTTGAAGAGCTGCTTCATCAGACATTAATCGAACGCCATCCAGACCAAACACGTTTCCTATTTCATGAGGGTCAATAAACATTCCAGTCGTACCACGAGGTACTACTGCTCGAACAAACTCTGTCACAGTGATCATGCCTGATTCGACATGCATGTGTCCATCAAGAAGACCGGGAACAAGATATTTTCCTTCTGCATCAATCACCACTGTTTCAGGTCCGATCAAAGCATCCGTCTCTTCGCCTACGTAAGCGATTCGTTCACCCAGAACCCCGACAAATGTATTCGGAACAAACTCGCCAGACTGCACGCACACCCATGTTGCATTTCGAATGACCAGATCGGCAGGTTTTCTGCCCATTGCGCAATCAACTAATGCTCTTGTATCCTTCATCCGAAAAGATTTCATTAAATTACCTGAATTTCTCATCCATTCACAAGACGTTTTGCAGCAGCATTGTGGTTAATTATGTGCTTGTCTAAATCAAAATCTACTAACTGTCCATCACGAACAACAAAGTTTCCGTTCACAATAGAAAAGTCCACATGCTGCGGATTGCAGAATAAAAGGGCGGCAACAGGATCAACCAGAGCCCCTGCATAATTCAGCTGATTCAAATCGAAAGCGATCAAATCCGCCTGTTTCCCAACAGCAAGCGCACCAATATCATTCCGACCTAACACTTTTGCCCCCCCAAGGGTAGCAATTTCTAAAGCCTGCCGCCCCGTCATGAGCGGCGGAACACCTTCATCTGAAAGTGAAGCACCACTGATACCTGCACCCAACCGGGAAAGCAGCATCGCCTGTCTTGCTTCAGCCAAAAGATGAGAACTATCGTTGCTGGCAGACCCATCAACCCCAATCCCTACATTGACGCCCGCTGACAGATACTTCATAATCGGTGCAATACCCGAAGCCAAACGCATATTTGAAGAGGGACAATGTGCTACGCCACATCCTTCACGTGCGTATACTTTCAATTCCTCGTCATTGATCCAGACAGAGTGGGCAAACCAGACATCGTTCCCAACCCAGTCTACAGATTGCATATAAGCCAGCGGACGGAACCCAAACATGTCCATACAAAATGCTTCTTCATCCTGTGTTTCTGCCAGATGGGTATGCAAATGAACACCATATTCTCGCGCCAAAGCAGCGCTCTCTTTCATCAATTCGCTGGAAACACTGAATGGCGAACAAGGAGCAAGAACAATTTGAAGCATGGAACCCGGTGATGGATCATGATAGCGCTCTATCAACCGGATACTGTCCTTCAGAATTTCTTCTTCCGTATCAACCACGCTATCCGGTGGCAACCCGCCTTTGCTCTGTCCCAGGCTCATCGAACCGCGAGAAGCATGAAGCCTGATCCCAATTGCCTTCGCTGCTTCAATTTCATCGTCCAACCTTGAACCATTTGGAAAGAGGTAGAGATGGTCTGAAGCAGTCGTACAACCCGAAAGTGCCAATTCAGCCATGGCCGTCTTCGTAGATATTCGAATATCTTCTGGATTCATTCGCGCCCAAATGGGATAAAGCGTGGTTAACCAATGAAAAAGGTTGGCATTCTGTGCCTCCGGCAACGCTCTGGTCAGGGTTTGATAAAAATGGTGGTGAGTGTTTACCAATCCCGGCAATACAACCATGTCATTCATATCGACAATTTCATCCGCTTCCGACGGCATTTCAGTGATGGAACCTACTCTTTCTATCACCCCATCCCGTATAAACAAGCTGCCGCCAGGAATTTCCCGACGGTTCTCATCCATAGTAACTAACATCGTTGCATTTTTTAAAAGCAAAGTGGACATCTTCTTATCCATTTCTTTTTAAGCTCAATTAATATTTTCAAAAAAAACAATATTGGTAAGATGAGTTTAACAAGTGAATCGAAAAATGTCAATTGTCAGACAACATGACTTTTGTCATAACTTCGTGTGATCTTTTTTTGTACGAATTGGCTCTTTGCCTTTTTTAAGGGTTTTTATTGGCTTCGATCATTTCCGCCAGCCACAATGTATTCTGCATCAACATCGCAATTGTCATCGGACCGACGCCGCCAGGGACAGGTGTGATAGCTCCTGCGATTTCTATAGCTTCATCAAATGCTACATCGCCAACAATTCGATACCCTCGTTTTTTCGTTGCATCTTCAACCCGATTAATTCCAACATCAATCACAACCGCGCCAGGCTTTATCCAGTCACCACGCACCATTTCTGTCCTCCCAACAGCAACAACCAGAATATCAGCCTGCCTTGTTATTCCCGGAAGATTATTAGTCTTTGAATGACAGATAGTTACTGTTGCATTTTCTTTGATCAACAGCAGCGCAGTTGGCATCCCGACAATGTTTGAACGGCCAATTATGACAGCGTGTTTTCCACTCAGGTCACCAATAGTATCCTTCAGCAGTTTTATCACCCCATTCGGCGTACACGGCAGTGTCCCTAATTTTCGTCCTTGTTGCGCTAATCGCCCAATATTTACCGGATGAAATCCGTCCACATCTTTGTCTCTTAAGATTGCCTCTAAAACGACTTCCTCATCGATTTGACTTGGAAGAGGCAGCTGAACGAGTATCCCACTCACAAATGAATCTTGATTTAAAGATTCAATAATTCGAATGATAGCCGCTTGATCTGTATCCACAGGAAGTGAGTGGTGAAACGACTGTATGCCCAATTTCTCACATGCACGATGTTTCATCCGAACATAAGATTGCGATGCAGGATCATCCCCCACCAAAACTGTTGCCAATCCTGGTGCATACTCATATTTTTTCTTAAATGCAGCTACACCTGCTTTTACCTTTTCCCGAATACCTTCCGCAATCGCTTTCCCATCAATAATTTTTGCGGTCATATACTACCTCCACAAACACCTTTCTCCTGCAAAAGGAAAAATAATGACCTGTTTTCAATATTGTACTCTATCATGAAAGCAAAGACTGATGATGAGCAAACGGAAAACCTTACTGGTTTTCCCATGAATTCTTGTTTCTGGAAATAATCGGATAATTTCTCGTAATGGTTAAAGAATATAAAAGCGGAAGATACGTTTTGGATAGACCAAGCCTGTTGGCTTCAGTATCATTAACGTCCAAAAAAGAGATACCACCACAATTCCCAATTCGATAATTTTTGATCAGGTGATGTTTCTTCAATTTCTTCATCCACTGAAAAATCCGCCTTACCCTCAAGCCCGACAATAGCTACCGGTATATCGCCTGATTGAATAAATCCATTTTCACGTCCATAGTTCACAACAGTTTCATCTTTTTCAACAGCAGCAATCTGTGTTTGCAGACCAACATCCGTTGCATACAATGCAACAACTTCCGTTGATATCGTGTCAACACTCTGACGTTTTGAAAATAACATACTTAAACGGCTGTTGATATTTAACAGGATTAAGAAAATGATTAAAATCAGTCCAACAGTAACCATCTGTTTTTGCGGCAAATCTTGAAACCGGCGTTTTATATCATCAAACATAATCGTTTATTTCCATTCTTACACCAGGGTAATAAGCATATTATAGTATTAAGATAAGCAAAATCCCAAACATTCAAAAGCATAGTTTTACAGAACAGAAATGCTGCGATCATAAAAGGAGATCGCAAATTGTTTTTTCCGCCATAACCCCTTCTTGACCCGCTTGCCTATACGGGGCTTCTTCGACTTTCCTATCAAATCAATTTCTTTCAGCAGCCGCTTTTTTTACGTCAAGCCCGCAGAAGCGGCATCAGGTATCGACTATATTCCTCCAGACAATCTGGATCACCGTTCAGAGGCTGTAATACGAGTGAATCCACCCCTGCAGCCATCCAACACTGGATAGAATCTACAGCCTGTTCCGGTGTTCCAGCAGCAGAAAGTGCATCAACCCATGCATCTGGTATATTCTGCGCAAGCACATCACTGTCATGCATAAGGACGAATTCCCTGACCTCCTCCTCAATTCCCAGAGGCTTCAGTTGTACATCAGCCCAGGGCAGTCGCTCTGCAATCCAACGCCGCATTGCGCTCCGTGCTACTTCTGCATCCTGGTTCACTTTCACATCCAGATAGACTACCATCCGATGATCTGTTCGTCCAGCTTGCATCATGCCTGAACGGACGTGTTCTTGCGCCCAACGTACATAAGCGGGGGACGACATTGACGGCAGGATTGTACCATCCGCTACTCGCCCTGACAGACGAAGTGTTCGCTGCCCCATCGCTCCCATTAATAACGGCGGAACCGAGTCAGGAATCAGCTTCATCTGCACCTGATTCATATTCACATGTGCACCGTGCTTTGTAACACGCTCACCATTCAATAATCTGCGCACTGTGCTAAGAGTTTCATCCAATGCGGTCAACGAGGATTTTGGCGCAGCTCCGATCTGTTTCATCCATGTTCCCAGGCCATGTCCAAAGCCTGGCAGAATACGATCCGGGAAAGCCCGTGCCAGGGTTGTGATCTCCATAACAGCAAACAAGGGGTGGTAGACGGTCGCTGGCATGAGACCTATCCCGACTTTAATCCTCCGGGTGGCAGATAACGCAATGGCAGCAGAGGTTAACGCCCCTGGCAGAAAGCAATCATCCCACAGCCACAACTCATCAAAACCGGCAGATTCTGCCCTGCGAGCATAATCTGCCAATGTTTCGGGCGGATATGTCGGGTGGAAAATGACCCCAAGGGCAGGTGCAGATTTATCATCAGTCATGCAAACTCCTTTTACTCTCAAATTCATGGTCTCAAAATCAGGTTAGAGAAAATAATTTTTACCTTGGTTTAATTGTACTATCTCTAAAACCATACACAAACATAATTGAAATCTTCAAAGATACCCGCATAGTGCGCAAAAATCACCATCCCGTCTATCTATCACCGACGATGAAATCGCTCGCAAGGAAACAATAGAAAAACCTCTACAACCATTGAGGCTGTTCCCCTTTGATTCATAAAAACAACCAGACAGTAATCCGTCTGGTTGATGCCGAAGGAGGGAGTCGAACCCTCATGGGAGTAAATCCCACTACGCCCTGAACGTAGCGCGTCTGCCTATTCCGCCACTTCGGCTTGTTTCTTTCTCCCAGTTATTGTAAACCAAAGCAAATAAATGTCAACCTTCACAGAACAAAAGGTCCAGAAACAATGAAAATACAGCATTTATTCGTTATGTTCATCTATCCTGGTGTGGTTCTTGCACTAAAAACTCTAACTGGAAAATAGAACCGCAGTGAAGTTTAATTATCAACTATTTAGTAATGCCACACAGCAAATGAAATTCCTTCGGCCACAAAAGAAAATTTTTGGAAATACACTATGGAATTATTCCTTGATCAAATTCAAAACCTAATTCTTTCACAGGCTGGTACTCTCTTATACCATCTTGTGATTATTATCATTATCATCGCCAGTCTTCACCTTGGAATTCGCTCCAACCATAAAATGAGCACGTCAGCTTCAAGAAGATCAGTGACAGGGTTAACCTTCCTATTAGCGGGCCAATTAATTATTTTTCTTTGTGCCTTGCTCTCATGGCAAAACGTACTGAATGCCAGATTGTTTTTGCCGATTCTCGAACGCATGATGATTACCTTTAGTATTCTGTGGATCATATGGTTATGGGCGTTTCCTCGACCCAACACCATTGTTGATACCATCATGGTTTTATTAAATGGTGTCATCCTGATTCTCTTTGCTTTTAATTTCTGGATCTGGTCAAAGGAATATTCAACCATCACATTTAATAGCACTACTCTCGATTGGATATGGGGAATCTTTGCTATTGTAATACTCTTTATCGGAATATTTCCGATTCTGTATAGACGATCCTCAACATGGAGGCAGGGTTTCATATCACTCCTCATCATTCTTACTGGACATGTAACACATTTATTTATATTTCCCATAGAAGGCGATTATTCTCTAATCCTTCGTATGACGATGCTTGTTTCCTTTCCACTTTTAATCTCACTGAGCCGTAGAAATGTTGTATCCGTAACTTATGGAAAAGAAAACTACCTGCCTCAATCCATGATTAATTTTTTTAATAAAAACCTGACCGATTTATCTGAAAGCAATCCAGCTGTTTTCGAAAAAATAATCCCTGGCCTTATTCTCAATCTAAGTAAAGCTGAACATTGTTTTAAACTCGAAGAAATCATTCAAAATCAGCAAATCAAAATCACAAAATTACCATATGATAATGAAGATATCGAATCTTCAATCACGGTTTTACTTGATAAAAAACAATTCCCAAATCTGGCACATGCATTAGAAAGTCAATTTATAATGACTCGTAAAAACGTACCTGCTTTCCAAGAGGAGTTTCAAACAATATCTAAGTTAATCAACACATTTACAACATCAAAAGTAATGATTATGCCTTACCCAATTCATCCAGAAACGAAAACATCCTTGATGATTCTCCAGAATTCATTCAAGGGATGGGATGAAATTGCTCAGGCAGAAATCTCAAATACAGTGTTTTCTCTTTTAATGATGTACCAGAAGAAAAACCACGCTTTTCATTTAGAAAAAAATCTACAGGGTCTCCTGAAATCCAATAAATTGACAATTCATTCAGTTACCTCTCAAAATTTTCAGGCTCTTCAGCAAGAATTTAATGATCTAACACAAAAACATCAAACCCTTTTAACGAAATATAAGCACATCCAAAAAGATTTAATTTATCTTAGCGAGCGAGTTGAACTTCATTCTCGTGGAATGACAAAAACAGAACGAAACAAATTTATAAAGATTCTAAAATCATGGCTAGACCAGGCACAAACCGAAAATGGCTTGTTACAAGCTGAGATGGAACAACTTCTTAGAGAAAACAAGTCGCTGGTATTGGAAATTGACCATTACCGTGAAATTAAAAATATCGAAAAATATTACGATTCCATGAAACCTGGTGAGTCTCAACCTTTGGATGAGCAAACGGATTTGAATAAAACACTGGGCAGCGCTTTCGAATTACTCATAAAAATTTCAGAAATGGATGAAACTCTCGAACAAAACCAGGCACAGGGCGTGATCCTGCTTGAAAGCATTCAAGAACAAATGAAAACTATCCACCAGTTTAAAGTGAAAAAATCAGATAAAAATAGTAATGTGAGTTCCTTCATCACCCAGGCAGAACATTTCCTCGATGATATCTATACCTCGAAAGGCATTTTAAAGGAACAAGCCCAATTACAAAAAATATTGGAAGAAACTTTCATGGACAATATGAGCTTGAAAGATAATTTCGACCAGCTGACCCGATTAAACCATCAGAATTATAATAAGGTCAACCAACTATTTAAACAAATTGATTCTTACCGCAGTCAAAATGAGGAAATGTCATTAATCCTGACTAACGTGCAGGAAGAAAATGAAAAAATACGCGCAAATATGCTTCAAACGATTTCTCAAAACAAAGGGGATTCTCTAACGATTGAGAATCTTAAAAGAAAGATGATAGCAGCGTTTGAAGAGACTGACTTTTTTAAGAGAAAGGTTGAACAAGTTCAAAACCAGCTCCACCAGATGCGAATAGAATCTGAGATGTCCGAAGAAGGCCTCCGAGAGAATAACCAACTCATCACTACATTACTTCAAGATACACTTCAACCCATAAGTTCCATCTCGGGCTTGATAAACCTTCTTGCCACCCAATATCCAGCAAGTGGAAAGTCCGATATACTATTAGGCCAAATACATATTTCACTAAGAACAATACAAGGACAAATCGAGAAATTAATCACTTGTACTGAGAAAACTGGTGAAATATTGGGACCTTCATCCGCCTTAGAACAGGAAGCAATCCAAAACAAAAAAAACACTCAGCAAACATCTGAAGAAGAACTTGATCAAAATAAATGAAATCATTGCCATTTCAAAACGTGCCGCAACACCTACGAGATGATTCTCATATACGCTTCAAAAAGAGGAAAAATTGAATCAAATTGACAGAAATACCCCATAACCATTCCTAAGCTTCAATTGGAAAATATCATGAGAAATAAAACTGTTATCATATCTGAGCAGCAATTATAGGTATCGAAGGCTGATACCCGCATCCACGATAAAACGATAACTTCCTCTCATTAATCGATTCCCAGGGAAAAAGATATATAATGATTGTTGCTGTGGGTACGACCGAAAGTTCTGGAAAAAATTGTAGTCGGCATAGAAACTGCACCCACCATCAAATAAGCGGCGCTGCCAACGACTGAATTACAAATGGTAACTTCAACTTCTACACCATTGATTACAGATCAACGCCATAATCACCAAAGGAATGAAAGACTCAATGAAAGGTATACGATCACTATTATCAAAATTGTTTCTGGCCTTGTTTCTCACAATAGTTATTTCAGGTTGTGCTTTCAGCGCGGCTCCCCTTTCTATGGTAAATAAACCCATTCAAGATTGGATTTTAATTACAAAAGACCCTGACGCATTACCTACTCCCACCCCCTTTCAACCCATCGCAAAAACCCCAATCAACACACTTGCGCCTACACAAGATACCATTGAAGATAGCGAAGTACAGGGGGAAGTCGGCGAATCCCTGCCTAAAGAATTTGAAACTCCCGAAGGACAAATTAATATCTTGCTTTTGGGATCAGATTACCGTCCTGGAGGTGGTTTTCGAACAGATGTAATTATGCTCGTTGGAATTAACACTATCACAAACAAAGTGAGTGTGCTTTCCTTCCCTCGTGATCTTTGCGTCTATATACCAGGTACTTATTCTGGTTATGATCTCGAATCTTGTGACAGAATAAATACTGCAATGCAATTCGGTTTTCAAACAACTCAAAACACCTTTGAATCCAATTTCGGTGTAAAACCGGATTATTATGCTATGACAAACTTCCAGGGATTTGTAACCCTGATTGACAATCTCGGTGGTGTTGATGTGGAAGTGGCAAGCAACTTAACAGATGAATGCTCCTTACCACAAGCCAGTGGCGGTTATTGTACAATGTATGCCGGTACGAATAGCATGAATGGTGCAACTGCACTTTGGTATGTACGCTCAAGATATTCATCCAGCGATTATGACCGGGAACGAAGAGCCCAAGAAATGATCCAGGCTCTTTTTCATCGCTTGTTAAGCCTTGATACACTCAATAAAATACCTTCGATGTTTGATGTATATAGCCAATATGTCGAACACAATCTTCCACTAGACGTTGTTCTGGCACTTGGTAAGGTGGCAGCAAACATCGACCTTAATGAAGACGTATACCGCGAAACCCTTGAACCTCCAGAGGTAATAGACACCCGAAAATCGAATGGGGCCTACGTCTCATTACCCAATCATACCTATATCGATCCAATTATACAGCGAGCCTTCTTCTCAGAATAGAAGAATCAAGTCTCCGGATTTGACTTTTCAACTAAAATCTTGTAAACTAGGTTAACCTATGCGAAATAGTCGATAAGCGCTTTTGGGGTTTAGATGAAAGAAGGTTATGTATGAGTGATAATTCAACTCTCCTCTCGAGGGTGACATCGGATACTCCTTTAAATGTTGCAATTCAGGCCTGGAAATTATATCTTGCTGATAAAGACCGTTCCCCTTACACAATTAAAGCATTTGTCAGTGATCTAAATCTTTTAGCTTCCTACCTGCCGCCTGACTATACCGTTGGAATCATTTCCACAAATGAAATAAATCTCTTCTTGGAGTGGCTTCAGAAAGGCCGTGGAAAGCCTTGCAGCCCAAAAACACTGGCAAGGAGAATTACATCTATTAAATCTTTCTTTCGCTGGCTTCATGGAAACGCTGTCATCATATCTAACCCCTCTGAGAAAGTTATTCAACACTCTGTCATAAGCCCCCTTCCTACCGTTCTTACCCTGGAAGAGGAAGCGAAAGTAATTGATGCGGCAAATCAATACCGCCATCAGGCAAAATCGGATCCCCGACCATATACCCTATTAACCCTATTATTACTGACTGGCGTCAAAAAAGGAGAATGTTTAGGTATAAATCTCAACCATTTAGACCTGGAGTCTCCCACCGGAGAGGGTATCTACATCCGTTATGCAAATCCAAATTATCGTTATAAAGAGCGAAAAATTAATTTAAATGAAGATTGGGTGCAGTCATACAAAGAATACATCCAACAATACAAAATCACAGATCAATTGTTTCCATGGTCACCTCGCCGTCTCGAATATATATTAGAAGACATTGGTAAAAAGGCCGAGATCGAAAAGCACCTCTCTTTTGATATGTGCCGCTGGACATCTGTGTTAAGAGACTGGCAAAATGGATTGGAACCAGAGAAAATCCGTATCAAACTTGGGGTTTCCAAAATCCAGTTCAGAGAATTAAAGATCAAACTTCAGAGATTAGCCCATCAACAAATGGGCGCGCTGGCTCAAATCCCGGAATAATTAGAATAGTTCTGGAAAATCTCTACGCCCAATATTTTTTAATCTAAGAAGGATAGAAATAAAACTATTCCACTTTGTGTTTTAAGCAAAAATGGATTAGTTCTTTTGTTGTTCCCCTGACACAAAATTTCTCAGATAGCCTCTTCCCCACAACCCACACAATTTCTCCACATGAGACCAATAAGGGTAACTTACCTCGAATCTTCCTTGGAATACTTTCATTGATAAAATAATCAGAAACCTTTACCTGATGCCCTTTCATTCCGAAAGGAGTGAACCGATCTCCAGAAATTACAGGACGCAAAGATAAAGGCCAATTCAAAGTCGAAATATCAATCCAGGCATCACTATCAGAATCGCACCTGATTTCATTCCAAAGTTGATCTTTAAATTCAAGCAACTCAATTGTTAAATACCAAACCTCATTTAAATCAATGCGCAGTTCCCCTTTTTGGATCATTTGTTCAGTACGGCTCATTTGCGGATATTGCTTTTGGAGGAATTGGAGAATTTTTTCCTCTAACCCAAGGAACAATTTATCACCGTGGATGAAGCATTGATACTCAGAAAACAATTCATAAGTCTGGCCTTCAGATGGAAACTGTAGAAATCGTATCAGGCCTTTCAACCGTTCAAAACCAAAATCTCGAACATCAGGCTGTAAAGAAGTAATGACAGCACGCAATAGATTTCTTAACCTTGACTCGGGTAAGGCTTTTATTCTCTCTAAAGCAAAAACGAGGAGTGATTCCTGTTGATCAATAATGCAAACCGACCAATCATTCTGCTGTTGTGCTTCTATAATTGAGAAATCGCTCCTTAGATTATCTCCCATCCTCCAGGCGGCTAATTTAAAGTGTGGGTTATAGGTTGTTAACAGAGGAAGTAACTCGTGACGGATACGGTTTCGAAAGAAAGCCGTATCTTGGTTTGTATAATCTTCACGAAATTCAATTGGATGCAGTTTTTGATATTCTTCAATTTCTTCACGCCAGACACCCAATAATGGACGCAAAATTGGAATATCCTTCGCAAAAAAAGGCAAATAACCAAACGTTTTCATCCCCTTCAAACCAGCCATTCCCGAACCTCGCAGCAGATGCATCATTATTGTTTCCACCTGATCATCCGCATTATGAGCTACAATCACAGCATCACAATGCTCCTGACGCGCTGTATTAAATAAAAATTGATAACGCAGTAATCTTGCAGCCTCCTCTAAAGACAAGCCCTTCTTTTTTGCATATTTTTTTACGTCTCCATGTCCAAACACACTGGGGATACTTAATTTTTCCGATCTATTCCGAACGAGAATTTCATCCTCTCCTGCATCAGATCTTATCAAATGGTTGTAATGAGCCACAGTGATTCGACATGTCATTCTTGATAGCATATCAAGCAAAACTATACTATCCAGGCCACCAGAAACACCAATCAGAAAGTGGGATTTGGAGATATTGAACCCACACCCCTCAATTATTTGCTTCACCTGGTTAAAAATTTCTTCAGATTTCATAATTCATTCACTTTTTTAATACTTGCTCATCAAAATAGTAGCATAGTCTAGCAAAATATTGTATGATAAGAAGGAATCCAATGGGTTAACAGTTGCCCAATTTTAGCGAAGTGGCTAAAAATATTAAAAACCATATTTAACTGATATTAATAATTGCCTGATAGTCCTTCATTTTTCATGTACAATTAATGAAACGCAAGTTATTGGGCAAAGAGGTTCATGATGATCAATAAAATTTTAATTGTGGATGACGAAGTAGAAACCCTGCGACTAATCAGTATTGCTTTACAAAGGCAAGGATTGCAAGTCATAACTGCTAATAATGGAACACAAGCATTAGATTTGGCAATCACAGAAAATCCAAGCTTGATTATTCTTGATATTATGATGCCGGATATCAGTGGATTTGAAGTTGTGAAGCGGTTAAAGAAGAATAAAAATACAACCAACATCCCTGTATTAATTTTTAGCGCACGAAATCAACTTGACGACAAAGTTACAGGATACGAATCTGGCGCTGATGATTATCTCACAAAACCCATTCACCCCGCAGAACTTGTTTCCCGTGTAAAAACCCTTCTAGAAAAAAACCTGTCTCCAGACAAAAAAGAGGAATCCAAAACCTACACAGTGGGTGTGGTCGGCGCGGCTGGCGGTGTTGGAACCTCAACAATAGCTATTAATATAGCCTGCAATATTACGCGGCAAATCCACACAAGAGTACTGGTAGCAGAAATGACACCTGGACACGGCTCATTTGAAACCTTTTATGGAACAGAAGCAAAGAAGACGCTTGAAGACTATCTGAAATTATCACTTGAAGACATTGACGCAAAGGAAATTCAAAACCAATTAATTCGCACCAATTTCGGTCCGTATGTTCTCCCTGCATCAGAGAAATTGGAGAATATTCAATATAACCGATCGCTCGAGCAAGCAGAATTGATTGTGCGGGAAATTAAAACGCTTGCGCCACTCCTAATTCTAGATTTTGGTCAATTATGCTGGGTAAATTATCGAAGGCTCCTCAACTATTGCAATGAATTAATCGTTGTCACATCACCTCTCCCTGGGATCATCTCAAAAACTTCTGACTTAATCAACCAGCTCTCGTCATTGGAGTTTGATTCCATTAAACCATTGAATGTAGTGTCAGTCAGTCATGCTCGCTCATCCATCTCCCTTACAATGCAAGAAATGGAAGATCGGCTGCATCACACTATCTCCCATGTTATCCCCGCAGCTCCCGAACAGGCATACCAGGCTGAACTCGCCCATCGTCCAATCGGTATGATGCGATCAAATGACCTCATTTCACAACAAATAGCAAATGCCACATCAAAGGTATTAGCTCGCTATAAAGAATTTACTGATACAATTTCCGACAAATCAAAATCAGCTTCATGAACCTGATTTTACTTCAATAACTGCAAAGGAATAATTTCCCTTATGCAAGAAAAACAAAATATATCAAACGAATTTTTCATAAAAAATGGAAAAGAATCGTTGGTATACTACCAGAAATTTATCGAGATTTTTCTTGATTTAGCCTCTACCTTTGATCTTGAAACTATCTTGCGAAAAATTCTTACAACAGCTAAAGAATTAACCTCGGCAGAAGCAGGTTCTATTCTTTTTTATGATGATAACCAACAAAGCCTGTATTTTGCTGCAATGACAAATCAAAACAAAGAGGCACAGCTGCACAAAATGATAGTGCCAAAAGAAAGTTTGGCAGGCTGGGTCGCAACAAATCGCACATCGGTTATCGTAGAAGATGTTCATAAGGATAATCGCTGGTTTACAAATGTATCTGAGAAAATTGATTTTCCAACAAAATCAATCATCGCCGTTCCAATGATTACTCAGAATCATCTGATCGGTGTTCTTGAGGTACTAAATAAATCACAGGGAAAATTTAATAAACAGGATGAGTATTTTCTGAATTTGTTAGCAGCTCAGGCTGCAGTCGCCATTAATAATACCCGTCTTTTCCAACAATCAGATTTGATATCTGAATTGGTTCATGAAATTCGAACACCATTAGGATCCATCAATACGGTCGCTTATCTCCTGCAGAGACCAGAAATATCTCCAGAACAGCGAATATCACTTTCTGGAACGATCCAAAAAGAAATAGAACGTTTAAATCAAATGGCCAGTAATTACCTTGATTTTGCCAGGTTGGAATCAGGACGGATTTATTTCAATGCAGAAATTTTTAACTTGAAGATATTATTAGAAGAATGTATTGATCTGGTCAAGAATGGCGCTGAAAAAGAGGGCATCCGGTTAGTTACTAATATTTCTCCTGACCTTTCGGGTATTGAAGCAGACCGAGAAAAAATAAAACAAGTTCTCCTGAACCTTCTCAACAATGCGATAAAATATAATATTAAAAACGGGATAGTAACTATTTCTGCCAGCAACACGCAAGCTGGTAAAGTATCCATCATTGTCGAAGATACCGGGATCGGTTTCTCTGATGATGACCTCACCCATCTTTTCGAGCGTTTTTATCGTTCAAAAACAGCGATGGAAATCGCTGATGGCACCGGGTTGGGGCTTTCTATTTGCAAACAAATTGTTGAAGCTCATGATGGCACGATTGAGGTGAAATCAACCTGCGGCAAAGGGTCACAATTTGTCATCACCCTCAACACAACACTCTAGCAGTAATTTTGGTAATGTCATAGATATAGGTAGGTGTATATTATCTTAATCCTAAATTGGGTCTTGGCATTGTGGGTACATACTGTGTAGAATACTAACACAGTATAGTTGTGAGGTAAATATGTTAACAAATACAAAAAATAACACTAGAGTGCAATTTCTGCTAAACAAAACACAAAAAGAGTTTTTAGACAATGTGTCATCCTCCAAGGGAATAAGTGCTTCTGCGCTAATTAGGGATATTGTGGATCAATACAGATTGAAACAGAGAGACATACGACTTGAAGCTGCTGCTACCGAACTATATTCTGAATATAAAATCAATAACGAGCTGATATCCTTTACATCATTAGACGGAGAAGATTTTTATGAAGCGAGGGGAAGTTTGGGTGATAAACCTCGATCCAACGATAGGGGCGGAAATTGAGAAAACACGTCGCTGTGTAATAGTAAATAGCAATAGAATTGGCAAGTTGCCCCTAAAGATTGTAGTGCCTCTTACGGAATGGCACAACACGTATTCCAATGCCGATTGGCATATTCCTATTGTAAAGTCAACAACAAATGGGCTAACAAAAAAATCTTCTGCCGATACTTTTCAGGTTATATCCCTTTCAGAAGAAAGATTTATTGAAAAGATGGGTTTTTTGACTCAAGATGATATGGACAGAATTGGCGAGGGTCTAAAAATAGTACTGCTTTTAGATCGTTAATCAATCGTCCAAATCATCAAAATCAAATGACGATTGTTTGCTCTCTAGTCTATTGAATTTAGCATCAAATCTTCTTTTGTTTGGGCTAATTTGAAGAAGGGCTGTAACCTTAGCCATTCTATCCCTTAGAACTCGAACACCAAGATTTTCAGTTAGAAATTGATGTAATCTTTTTATCCTTGCTCCTTTTTTATCCTCGATTAAATTGCCGATCCAACAAATCCAGCGAAAGGTGAATTAATATGGTTCTGCCATCAGGACAATATCTTGGGGATTGGCATACCTGAAGTCTGGCGAGCAGCCATTCCTGTTTATCTTTATTCCCATCGGTGGAATAATACTCACCCGTCATATGAGCAATTTCGCGCAACAACCATTCACTTTTCTCTTCAATGGTCTCGAACTTTTTACCAGGGATTGAATCCATCACTGCTGGGATTACTTCAGGATTATTATTAAATTTAATATAAAATTCAGGAACCTTGAGCATTCGATAGCTCTTTGGTCCAAAATTTTCTAAAAGAAATCCTAATTTTTCAAATGCTACCATCCATTCATCAATGTTTTCCTTCACATTAATGATCTTTCGTTCCTCCACCTCAACAGTATTTAATTGAGATTCGCTGAGTTGACGAAGAAAGGTTTCATACACCACACGTTCCATAGCAGCTTTTTCATCCACCAGATACAAACCATCTGGTGCTTCAACTAAAAGATACCGGCCTTTAAAACCCCCGATTAACCGAAAGAGTGATGTCTCACTGGAAATCAAGAGAGATTGTCGGGGTCCCGAATCCTCGTCTGTCCTATTTTCATCACCGCCAGGTAATTCCTTCTCGTTGCGCATCATCCCTGCCAACGTCCATGCAGGATCGACCTCTCTGTGATGAGAATCGGATCGCCAATTTTCACCTTGTGCCGACTGCATTCCTGTGGAAGTAGAATTCCAACTTTGATTCCCCCCTGGAGTGATCGGCGTGAAGGCCATAAATGCTCGTCTGACTGCACGTTGAACCGTTGTAAAAATCCGATTCGGATCCCGAAAGCGAACTTCGGCTTTGGCAGGATGAACATTGACATCAACTTGCTCAGGATCCATTTCAATAAAAATTGCAGCAATTGGATATCTTCTGGGTGGCAACAAATTCTGATAAGCACTAAATAGTGCAGAACTAAGTCCTGCGTCATGAATCCAGCGTCCATTTAAAAAGAAAGTCATCTCGCGCCGGTAAGATCGTGTTATTTCAAGTGGGCTGATAAATCCATAAATATGGATATCCCCATCGGTCAAATTTACTTCAATCATGTCTTTCGATATAGCCACACTGTACATTGCTGCAAGGATTTCTCTTCGATCCCCATTTCCACTGGTTCGCAGCACCGGTTTATGGTCCTGTTCCAACTGCCATCGCACCTCTGGATATGCTAAAGCATAACGATACACCAGGGAATTGATCCGTCCTTTTTCAGTTACAGGTTTTTTTAAAAAGGACAGCCGTGCAGGAACATTGAAGAACAAATTCTCAACACGTACAACCGTGCCTTCTGGAACACCTACGCTGGTCAACACATTGGAACGCCCCCCATCTATCATCATCTGCCCACCGACGTCTGAGCCTTTTCGCCGAGATGTCATTGTTAGACGGGAAACAGAAGCCATAGAAGCCAGCGCTTCTCCACGAAAACCCAGCGTCTGAATTCGAAAAAGATCACTGGCTTGTTGTAGTTTGCTGGTTGCATGACGGCGAAGCGCCAGCTCAATTTGGTCAACTCCAATACCATCCCCATCATCAGCAACTTCGATCAGGCGTAAACCGCTTTCTTCAATTCGAATCGTAATTACACCTGCGCCTGCATCCAGCGCATTTTCAATTAATTCTTTAACAACGGAAGCCGGCCTTTCAACAACCTCGCCGGCCGCAATTTGGGATATCAATTCATCCGACAGCACATGGATATTCATAAATAGAATTATACTCAAAATTGCCCCCAATCAAACCTGACATCAAGATCAAACTCATAAGGTATATTTGAGATTAATCAACACCATGAAAACGATTCCGCCTAAGACAAATCCTGATTTCCCCCATTGTTTACTGGTTAGCAATATCCACCCGAATCACAAATTCTTGATAGAATTAAAAAATCATCATAGTGGAAGCGGAGGAATGCCACATAACTCATTTAACCTGGCAACATACCATACACAAAATCCCCCTCTATCAGGCGCTTTTTTAAATATGTGCACTCATAAAAATTTAGAATTCTGGCACAATGAATCTATATCAATGATAAATTCTAAGGAGTAATTATGTCCAAAGTAATGAATATTGCCCACCGGGGAGCTCGTTCCCTTGCACCCGAAAATACCATTCTCGCAGCTCAAAAAGCGTATGAAGTTGGCGCAGATATGTGGGAATTAGACACCGGCATGTTAAAGGACGGCACATTGATTGTGCTGCACGATAATACTTTTCGACGAACGACCAATATCGATGAAATCTTTCCAGATCGTGCGGGTAATCACCTGACAACTTTTACTCAGCAAGAAGTATCAAAGTTGGATGCAGGCTGTTTTTATCAAAAATCTGATCCGTTTAATTTAATTCAAAACGGTATCCTCTCGCCTGAAACGTTAACTACCTTCACCGGATTGACAGTTCCCACACTGGAAGAAGCCTTGCTTTTTACAAAAGAAAAAAATTGGCAGGTCAATGTTGAAATCAAAGATATGAAAAAAACATTTGCCGATCAGAAAATCGTTCAGGAAATCTTGCATCTCATTCAAAAACTCAATGCAGAAGACCACGTCCTTATCTCTTCTTTCAACCATCAGTATCTCGCAGAAATCCATATAGAAAAACCCCACATTCCAACAGCTGCACTGGTTGCCATCCCAAAATTCTGGGATATGCAATTATGCGAAAAGTTAGGGGTCACGGCCTATCACCCTCCCAAATACCTGTTGACATCATCCTTAATCCAGAAATTCACAAAAAAACAGTTGGCAGTCAATATCTGGACTGTCAATGAACCGGAACAAATGGAAAGCTGGATTCAAGCCGGCGCAACAGGTATCATTACTGATTTTCCCCAAACCTTGAAAGATATTTTGAATCCTTCATAGCAACAAATTTTCGGAAGGTAGTCTTGTATAATTGATAAGCAATTTATGCAACTGGCAAATATATTTAACCAATTTGATTTTTATGTTGACGAGTCTTCCATTCCTCGTTAAAATGATTATGCTTCAGGTCAGTTGGGTGATCGCGATGCAATGCATCGAGGAACGTCCGCACTCCATAGAGCAGGCTGCCGGGTAACCCCCGGAGGAAAGTAATTTTCTGGATAGGGCCACAGAAACAAACCGCTGAATACTGTCAAAATCTACGGAATTTGAAAAGTTCAGCAAGGATGAAAAGGCGCACGGAATGAAATTCATTCTGTGGAATATTGGAAACAATATTCGTGTAAGAGACCACCGGAGTCCATGGTAACATGGCTGCCAGGCAACCCCCAGTCGGAGCAAGACCAAGCAGGTGCAAGAAGCTGCTCGCTTCTTTTGAGCACCGGGTAGGTTGCATGAGCGCACTGGTAACAGCGCGCCTAGAGAGATGATCACACAGGCACATAGTGCTGGACAAAATGCGGCGTATAGACTGAGCTGAAGCAAAAAAATCGAAGCAATTGCTTCGATTTTTTTCTATCTATCCTCCAAAAGGAAAATGAGGTATTATCCTCGTTTACAAAGTACCTTCTCTTCGTATTTAGAAATATCCTTCATGAAGTCGAAACCCACGGGGACTTCGTTCTGCGCGCAGAATTGATTCCAGACAGCCCCAAAAGGCATGTTTTTGTAACTTTCCGTAAACGCCAACCGCCTGGTGTAATCACCAGCTACTTCAAATTCACGCAAAGTACCCATCGGCTTCAGCAAGGCCAGCAATAAGGCTTTTTGTGTGTTACGCATCCCAATGGTCCAGGCAGCAAGGCGGTTAATACTGGCGTCAAAGAAATCAAGTCCAATATGAACACGATCCAGGAATTTTCCAGCCACCAATTCATGTGCAATGGCTTCCAACTCATCAGAAAGAGTAACAACATGATCACTATCCCAGCGGACACCACGGCTGACGTGCAGCAGTAATTCATCTACATACAGCATTATCGATGAAATTTTATCGGAGATCACCTCAGTGGGATGGAAATGTCCACTGTCCAGCGTCAGCAATTTCCCGCGGCTAATTGCATATCCCATATAGAATTCATGAGAACCAACAACATAACTTTCAGAACCAATACCAAACAACTTGCATTCCACTGCATCAAGGTTATATGCAGGATCAATTGCTTCTTTGAAAATGGCATCTAACGAATCTTTTAATATCACACGGTGAGTATATCGATCCACCGGAACATCTTTCATGCCATCCGGTATCCATATATTGGTCACAGCAGGTGTGCCGAGGTGTTTCCCAAATGCTTCGCCGATCTTACGGCTGGCAATACAATGCTCGATCCAAAATTGACGGTGTCCTTCATCATAATCTGAGAGTGTGAAACCATTATCCGCCAGAGGGTGTGAGAAAAGGGTAGGATTGAAATCAACGCCATGACCTTTTTCCTTCGCCCAGTCCATCCATTTATTAAAATGTTTGGGCTGCAATTCATTCCGTTCCACGGTACCATCGGTCTCCGCATAACTGGCATGTAAATTTAAACGGTGCGTTCCAGGGATCAAAGAATAGGCAAGATCGAGATCAGCGCGCAGTTCATCAGCCGTTCGGGCTTTCCCAGGATAATTCCCAGTTGTAGCAATCCCGCCACTTAATTCCTGGTCTCCTGATTCAAAACCGCCGACATCATCTCCCTGCCAGCAGTGCATACTGATTTGAACTTTAGATAATTGTTTTAATGCAACCTCCGTGTCAACACCAAAGGCAGCATATTGCTCTTTTGCCAGTTCATAAATTTGCTCAGTTTTATTCATTAATTTACTCCTGAAACTTAAGTTCTAATTCTAATATTAAAATTATACGAATGATAATTAACAGTGTCAAACACCATCAATCCGCACCTGTCAATACGAAAATAATGAAAAGTAATGAAATTGGTATTTTGTGCGGAGAAACTTCCTCTTTAACTCGTTTTTCTTATTGTATTTTTCTAGAAAAGGTGTATAATATTTGTTGGGTCAATCCCATGATGTGGCCTTATTAGGGTCACTTTTTCAAATTTTAGGAGTTTAAAAAGATGAGCGACACACAACAAGGAACCGTAAAGTGGTTCAACAGCCAAAAAGGCTATGGTTTTATTTCTGGTGAAGATGGTACCGATTATTTCGTGCACTATTCTGGCATCAATGGCAGCCAATTCCGCGAGTTGATCGAAGGTCAACGAGTCGAGTTCAGTACTGAACAAGGCGACAAGGGTATGAAAGCTGTCAACGTTACTTTGCTTCAGTAAGGGCTAGAATATAGCATCAACCTTTTAGAGCAAATAAACTCCTCGATCAATCGAGGAGTTTTTCTTTTTTTTATCGCTGAAATAATTTCTAAACAGTCAGTTTGAGCCAATCTTTAAACCAGGCTAATGCTGCGGGGGGAACTTTTGTGGGATCGTAAATCGCCCAGGTGAATGTTTCAGCAAAATAATCCGCGCTGGAATTATCCCCATAGAGCGGGGGTTTCCCTTCATTTTTTATGTGCCAGCTATGTCTGCCTGGCATACACACCGTAACTGAGTCCGTATTCATCCAGCGCAAACCGGTAGGTTTTTGTCCTAACGCCCTAAACAAGGCATCCGAAGGGCCGCCACCAAACCAGATTGAAAGTCGTCGAAATGAATTATCAAGCACATGCCCTAATTCATGTATCAGCCAGCGCTTTCCATAGTTTGATGAAAATAATCTTGGATAAAGCCAGACATGATGATTGAGAAAAACCAGCGAGATGCCTGCCCCATTGTTGGCCTTCGAAACAACCGTTTGCGGTAATCCTCCTTTATGCAGGACCGCCTGACCCAGATTTTTCCGGATCCATAATCCCCCATCATAACCAGAGATTTCAGTCTCAATAAATTTAACTAATGTTTCACCAGCTTCAGCTATCTTCTGAAGTTCATATGTGTCAAACCCGGGCCGAATTCTCCAGCCAAATCGTAACGCAATTTGTAGCTGTAAATCACTCATACATTCATTCTATACATTTCTCCAATTAGAATCAAGCTCTATCTTGTCGATCGTCATTATATCTGATACCATTTTTTTGAAAATTCAATCATAAAGAGGTCGAATGAAAGAAAATAGTTTAATCATCGGTATTGGTAATTATGATCGCCAGGATGATGGCGTTGCCTGGCACATACTCTGTGGTGTCGCAAAAGCACTGGGACGGAAAATTCCCCAGGATCCCTATGAAGAAGAATTTGAACAGACCGGTGAAAAACCCCACCTGCTTTTTACATTGCAAATTGTTCCTGAAATGGCCGATCTTATCAGCAACTATGATCATGTCTGCTTTGTGGACGCCCACACAGGAGCCATCCCAACTGACCTCCAGGCGATAGAAATTAAACCCAGCTTTCAACGCTCTCCACTCACCCACCACATGACACCTGAAACCGTCCTCTCATTAACAAATACTGTTTCAGGCTGCAAGCCTGAAGGATATCTGGTTTCAGTACGCGGATATCAATTTGGGTTTGACCAAACCTTATCCCCCAAAACAAACGAATTATCGATATCGGCGATTCAAGAAATTTCAAATTGGTTAAAGCTTTAGAGCGAACCCCAGCCAAGTTTCATTGAGTTTCATTTGCAATAATGGAGATTCAGATGTTAATTCGTGACATATTTCACGTATTATTTGTGAGCTTTTTCCTGCATATTTTAATTATTATCCAAGAATCTCAAGAGCGTTGATGTTATAATGCCAACATGCACGAATTATCGGTAACTGAAAGTATTTTGAACATCACACAGCGCTACGCAGAACAAGAAAAAGCCACAAATGTTACTGATGTTTATCTCGTAATCGGTGACCTGTCCAGTATCGTTGACGATTCTGTTCAGTTTTATTGGGATTTCATCACCAAAGACACGATTTGTGCAGAATCAAAGTTACACTTCTCACGCATTCGAGCAAAAGCCAAATGCCTTGCCTGTGGTTATGAATATAATCTAACAGAACTTCAACCCTGTCCACAATGTGAATCCGCCAGGTTCAGAATCATTTCTGGTGAAGAATTCTATGTCGACAGCATACAAATAACAAAGGAACCATAAAATGACCAATTCCACTGTCCAAATTGTTGAAGACATTATGGGGGCTAATGACCAGGTTGCACTCACAAATCGCAAAATCCTGGATGATGCTGGTATTTTTGGGATCAATATAATGGCGTCCCCTGGCGCCGGCAAAACATCAACTATTCTTGCTACCGTCGATGCTTTATCTGATAAATTCAAGATTGCAGTGATAGAGGGTGATACTGCTGCCGTCACAATTGATTCGGATAAAGTGAAAGCAAAAGGGATTCCGGCGGTTCAAATTAACACTGGTGGAGCCTGCCATTTGAATGCCCCAATTATCACCCAGGGAATCAATGCTCTTGACCTCACAGGCCTCGACCTCGTTATCGTTGAAAATGTCGGCAATCTGGTTTGCCCGGCAGGGGTTGATTTAGGGATGCATGTCAATGTCGTTATCGCTTCAATTCCTGAAGGTGATGATAAACCCTATAAATATCCAAAAATTTATCGCGGTATTGACGTCATCATCATTAATAAAATCGATCTCATGCCTTATCTTGATTTCAATATGGATTATTTTCTTAAAGGACTTGAAATGTTGAATCCTGGATTGGAAAACTTCCAAATCTCTGCAAAAACAGGTGAAGGAGTCAATAATTGGGCTGCTTGGATTGAAAGCAAAATTCAAGAAAAGTCGTCGAAACAGCAATTTCCTGATTAGTACTTCACAACAAGAAAACGAACGGATACACCATGGCAAATGATGTACAGGGCCGAAGAATTACTATTCGGGGAATCGTCCAGGGAGTAGGTTTCCGTCCTTTTGTATATGGACTCGCCGCACAGCACAAATTGAATGGCTGGGTATTAAACAGCTCCAGTGGCGTTGAGATTGAAGTGGAAGGGAATGAGACAGCTCTTTCGGCTTTCACACATGCCTTGCAAGAGCGGCTGCCTCCCCTTGCAAAAATAGACGAATTCAATACATCAAATATTGCAATCCAAAATTTTAAACATTTCAAAATCCGCCACAGCAAACCCAAACCTGGTGAATTCATCCCCGTGTCTCCAGATGTTTCCATCTGCGATGATTGCTTGAAGGAGCTTTTTGACTCCGCCAATCGGAGATACCGGTATCCTTTTATCAACTGCACCAATTGCGGCCCCCGCTTCACAATCATCAAAGACATTCCTTATGATCGTCCGAAAACTTCCATGGCCAATTTTCCATTGTGTCCTGAGTGCCTTCAGGAGTATGAAAATCCTCTGGACAGGCGCTTTCATGCCCAGCCCGTTGCCTGCGAGGTATGTGGCCCATATATCTGGTATGAAGAAAATGGAACTGTGATTGGAGAAAAAGAACAGGGTCTGCAAGCAGCCCGAGAGGCGATAAAATCTGGGAAAGTAATTGCTATCAAAGGATTGGGGGGGTTCCATCTGGCATGCGATGCGTCCAATAACAAAGCTGTCAATACACTCCGTTTAAGGAAAAGGCGCAGCGACAAACCATTTGCCCTGATGGCCTTCGATTTACATATAATCAGGCAATTTTGTGAAGTAAATCCGAAAGAAGAAGAGTTGTTATCCTCCCGCCAGCGGCCAATTGTGTTATTGGATAAGAAAGGAAATCCTTCTCTTTCAGATGCTATTGCACCAAATCAGAAAACGCTGGGATTCATGCTGCCTTACACACCCCTCCACCTCCTCCTCCTGGAACCTGCTGATGATTTTCCAGACGTATTGGTCATGACCAGTGGAAACCTGAGCGAAGAACCAATAGCATTCAAAGATGATGATGCCATTCAACGACTTTCCCCTTTAGTTGATGGCTTCCTGATGCACAATCGTCCCATCTACATCCGCGTCGATGACTCGGTTGTGCGTGTTTTCAACGATGCAATTTATCCCCTTCGACGCTCAAGAGGATATGCCCCAAACCCCATCGTCTTGAAAGAGAAGCATCTCTCCATCTTTGCTGCTGGTGGAGAGCTAAAGAACACCTTTGGCTTCACCCGTGATCAATATGCATTTCTCAGTCATCATATTGGTGATTTGGAAAATTACGAAACTCTGCGATCCTTCGAAGAAGGAATTGATCACTTTGAGAAACTATTTCGAATCACCCCGCAGGCTATCGCCTGCGACAGCCACCCCTCTTATCTGGCATCAAAATACGCACGAGAAAGAGCACAAGAGGAAAATCTGCCCCTGGTTGAAATTCAACACCATCACGCCCATCTGTCAGCCTGTCTCGCTGATAATGGTCTTGAAGAATCTGAAGCACCCGTTATCGGTCTCATTTTTGATGGAACAGGATACGGTACCGATGGCACGATTTGGGGAGGTGAATTTTTAGTTGGCAATTGTTCATCCTTTGAGCGTGTTCACCATCTGCAGACCGTACCCCAGCCCGGCGGCGATCTGGCGACACGCACCCCTGCCAGAATGGCACTTGCTCATCTATGGCAAAATAAAATCCGTTGGCGAGATAACCTCTCTCCAGTACAGGCATTATCAAAGACCGAAAAACAAGTCATTCTTCACCAGCTAGAAACTTCTATCAATACACCACTGACTTCCAGTATGGGGCGCCTCTTTGATGCTGTCTCCTCCCTTATCGGTATCCGCCAAACGATCAATTATGAGGGTCAGGCAGCTATAGAAATGGAAGCGATTGCTGCATCTGATGAAAACAATTTCTACGAAATTGAATTTAAACCTGAACAGACGTCCATCAATTTACATACATTCTGGGAACAGTTGCTCAACGATATTGACTCTGGAACACCTCCCAGTGTTTTATCAGCACGTTTCCACAATTCGATTGCCCAACTTTCACTCAAAGTGAGTCTTGCGTTACAATCAAGATATGCAATTAACACTGTCGTCATAAGTGGAGGTGTTTGGCAAAATCGCTATTTGTTTAATAAAACCGTTGCTCTGCTTCAACAAAATCAATTTAAAGTATTAACCCATAAACATGTCCCCACAAATGACGGGGGAATCGCACTGGGACAATTATTGATTGCGGAAAATCAACTCAAAAAGAAATATAAAATAAACTCAAAAAACATCGGTTAATAATTTATCCGATGATAGATGAAAGGAAAATGATCTATGTGTCTTGCAATTCCAGGAAAAATTATTAGCATCAATGAATCAGGCGGCATAAAAATGTGCAAAGTCGATTTTGGCGGTGTTGTACAGGAAGCCTGTATTGAAACCGTTCCAGAAGCGAAGGTGGGCGATTTTATCATCGTTCATGCTGGTTTCGCACTAAACACTCTCAGTGAAGAAGAAGCAAACGAAACTCTTGAAATTTTCCGTCAACTAGAAATGTTTGATGCGGAAATCCGCATGAACGACAAACAATTGGAATAAGCTTATGCAATTCACAAAAGAATTTCGCAACCCTGCCCTGGCGAAAGCAGCCATTAACGAATTGCACCGCATTACAACCAGAAATTGGGTTATTATGGAAATATGCGGTGGCCAAACACATGCCATCATGCAATATGGCATTGATCAACTTCTCCCTCCTCAAATTGAACTGGTTCATGGCCCGGGCTGCCCTGTATGCGTCACCCCCCTGGAACTCATCGATAAAGCACTCGCAATTGCTGCACGTCCAGATGTGATTTTCACATCCTTCGGCGATATGCTGCGTGTTCCAGGAAGTCATGATGACTTGTTTTCTATCCGTGCTGACGGCGGCGATGTGCGCACAGTTTATTCTCCGCTGGACGCTGTTAAAATTGCCCAGGAAAATCCAGATAAAGAAGTTGTTTTTTTTGCTATTGGCTTTGAAACCACCGCCCCAGCAAATGTAATGAGTATTATACAGGCAAAGAATCTGGAATTAACAAATTACTCAATCCTAGTTTCGCAAGCCCTTGTCCCTCCTGCCATGCACGCAATCCTGGGATCGGAAAACAACCGTGTTCAGGGATTCCTCGCTGCAGGCCACGTGTGTGCAATTATGGGATATTGGGAGTATCCGCCCATTGCGAAACAATATCAGATTCCGATCACGGTAACAGGTTTTGAACCGATTGACATCTTGAACGGTATTCTCACAAATGTGCGCCAGTTAGAAGCGGGTGACATAGGCGTAATCAATGCTTACCCGAGAGTAGTGACAGAACAAGGCAATCTTCCTGCTCAAAAAATAATCGAAACCGTTTATCGGGTTTGTGACCGTCAATGGCGTGGAATTGGGTTGATTCCACAAAGCGGCTGGTGCCTTCGTGAAGAATTCGATGCATTCAACGCCGAAAAAAAATTCGATCTTGGTCACATTCAAACCCAGGAATCATCTGTCTGCATTGCTGGCCAAATTTTACAGGGTTTCAAAAAACCAGACCAATGCCCCGCCTTTGGCAAGGAATGTACCCCACGCACCCCCCTTGGCGCAACAATGGTTTCTTCGGAAGGCGCCTGCGCTGCTTATTATCGATTCGCCAGAAACAGGAAATAACAATATGACTTCAGATTATCAACTAATACAGGGGCCTGTCTGCCCAATGCCTAAAAAACACACCGAAAAGATCGTCATGGGACATGGCAGCGGCGGCAGAATGAGTCAGGAACTAATCCGTGACATTTTTCAATCTCAATTTAATTACGAACCATTGATGGCAGGTAACGATTTTGGATTTGTCAATTTGCCTGAGGCTGCCAATCTTTCAGGGCATCTTTCAATTTCAACAGATATGCACATGGTCACCCCTCTCTTCTTCCCTGGGGGCGACATCGGCAAACTGGCAATCTGCGGGACAGTCAACGATGTCGCAATGTCTGGCGGCAAGCCCTTATATCTGACCGCAGGATTCATTCTAGAAGAGGGCTTCCCAATGGATACCCTCAGTAGAGTGGTTGCGTCAATGAAAGCTGCTGCCGAAGAATCGGGAATCCAGATCGTGGCCGGTGACACCAAAGTTGCAGAAAGAGGAAGTGCAGACAAGCTTTTCATCAATACTTCTGGTATTGCGTGGGTGCCTGACCACCTCCAAATTGGGGGACAATACGCCAAACCCGGCGACAAAGTGATTGTTTCAGGTACACTCGGGGACCATGGAATCGCAGTTCTCGGTGCAAGAGGAGATCTGGGGTTTGAGGCTGATATAAAATCCGATATTGCACCTCTTAACCACATGATTCAAGAAATTCTCAAAGTCGCACCCAATATTCATGTATTCCGAGACCCAACCCGTGGCGGTTTGGGAACAACATTAAACGAAATTGCGGTTCAAAGTCAGGCCAGTATCTGGATCAACGAGACTGAACTACCCGTTAATCCGGTTGTACAGGCGGCATGTGAAATGCTGGGCTTTGATCCCCTTTACATCGCTAACGAAGGGAAACTGGTAACAATTTGTCCAGTAGAAGAAGCAGATTCTGCTCTCGAGGCCATGCAAAATAATCAATATGGCAAGAATGCAGTCATTATTGGTGATGTCCGTGAGAGCGACCCTGGCAAGGTGCTGCTGCGTACGTTGATTGGTGGAACCCGCCTGATTGACAGCCTGTCTGGAGAAATCCTGCCCCGAATTTGTTAATGTGAGATTGGTAAATCAATCAGCTGATTATCCGCCCCACGCTAACGAGATGCGTTGGCGTTCTTTTTCAACTTTAACAATCTCAACCTGGATAATGTCACCAACGTTTAGACGCACGCCCATTGGAATTTGAGAGCGGTGCAAAAGGCCGTCGCTCTTCACACCAATATCGACAAATGCACCAAAATCTACGACATTGCGCACCGTGCCCTGCAGTATCATTCCTTCAGAAAGGTCGGCCATCGTCAGCACGTCACTTCTCAAGATGGGAGCAGGTGCGTCTTCGCGTGGGTCACGGCCAGGTTTTACAAGTTGTTCAAAAATATCATTGAGGGTTGGCAAACCACATCCCAATTTTTCAGCCAGTTCCTGTTTTGTTTTCCGCTTCAAAAATTCATTCACCAGCGCACTTCTTTCTTCAACTGAAGCTCCTAGTTCAAGTTTCATTTCTTTGATCAAACTCCGTGCTATTTTATAGCTCTCAGGGTGGATTGCGCTTCTATCTAAGGGTTCCTTACCATTGTGAATCCGTAAAAAACCAGCACTCTGCTCAAAGGCTTTTGCACCCAACCCCTTCACGCTTTTCAGGGCAACTCTATTTTTATATTGACCGTTTTCTTCACGATATGTCACAATACGCTCAGCCAGTGTCTGACCAATCCCTGAGACATGCGTCAACAATGCAGGTGATGCGGTATTGACATCGACACCAACCTGATTGACCACACTCTCAACAACCACGGCTAAAGACTGCTCCAGAGATTGTTGATTCACATCATGCTGATACATCCCTACACCAATTGATTTTGGATCAATTTTTACCAATTCGGCCAATGGGTCCTGCACACGCCGGCCGATGGAAACGGCTCCCCGCATGCTTACATCCATACCAGGAAGCTCCGCTCTTGCCAGCTTGCTTGCACTATAAACACTGGCCCCTGCTTCGCTCACAATTAAATATTGCAGTCCCTTAATCATCCCGCATAATTGTGCAGCAAGCTGTTCCGTCTCACGTGACGCTGTGCCATTCCCAATGGCAATCAATGTTACATGATGCTCCTTCACCATCCCCGCTAACTCTTTCAAACTGGCTTCCACTTTTTTTCTTGGGGGATGAGGATAGATCGTCGATGTACCCAGAACGCTGCCGGTCGAATCAATCACTGAAACTTTGCACCCTGTGCGATAGCCTGGATCAATTGCCATAATAACATGACCTGAAAGCGGAGGCTGGCTTAAAAGCGCACGTAGATTTTCAGCAAACACCTGAATTGCATGTTTTTCAGCATCCTCTGTCAACTTCTTGCGGATTTCTCTTTCAATCGCAGGAAGCAGCAATCGCTTTGCGCAATCTTCGATAGCTAATTGCAGGTGACTGAAGAAAGCGGAGCGTTTATCTCCCATGAAATAAGTCTCAATTGCTTCTCTCCAATCCCATTCATTCAGCTCCAACTTGACACGAAGCACTTTGGCATCCTCTCCTCGATTAATTGCCAGGATTTGATGCGGCTTTATTCGGTCAATCCGGTAACTAAAATCGTAATACATTTCGAACACCTTGCGCTCATCTTCAGCACCGGTTTTATATGTACTGCTCAACCGTCCCCAATGGTTTGCTTTCTCGCGTAGAATCCTTCTAACGCCCGCGTGATCATTAATCATCTCGGCAACAATATCTCTTGCACCAGCCAGAGCCAGGTTAATGTCTCCTACCGCTTCAGTTAGATAGGGCTTGACGATCGTCTCAATTGGTACTT
>CAZQSG010000004.1:0-45760 GCA_964595925.1 uncultured Anaerolineaceae bacterium
TTCGCGAAGCGATACTCCCATTTCAAGAAGCGAAGCTTCTTGATTCAGTTACCCCGCGAAATGCAACATCCTTAGCAAATGGTCATAAATACCCCCATATATGGCGTATGGCGGTCGAGTGACCGCCATATCTTAGGCTGGGGGCAAGGGAGTCGGACCCCTATTTACTGTTCCAGAGACAGCTGTCCTGCCATTAGACGAGCCCCCAATGCGAGAATGATTTTACCACTTGCTTCCGATCTTGACAAGTTTTTGTAAAATCAAAATCAGCATTATAAAGTTGATTTTGATTCAATACCAATTTTATAAGAAAATCTAAAGATTTGTTCAGAGCTTTCTCTTTTTATTCTTCTTTCGCCACAAGTTCTTTCAACATCCCGATAGCTTGTTTCATGCGAGCAAGCACAGTTTCACGCCCAATCACTTCCATGCTCTCAAACAAGGGCGGGCTCACCCTCTGTCCGGTGACTGCAACGCGGATTACCCCGAATATTTGTCCCGGTTTCATCTCTAACTCATCCACCAATGCGCGCAAAGGTTCTTCCACCGTCTCCAGCGCAACATCCGGCAGAGATTTTAAAATTTCAATCGTCCGTTGAGCAACCAATAAAGCATCAGCAGCTGTCATTTTCTTCTGAATCAACTCTTCTGGCACAGGCCTCACAGTTTCCTTGAAGAAGAACCCCCCCATTGCAGGAGCTTCATCCAATGTTTTTAGGCGCACCTGCATAATAGGTGTAATTTTAAGGAGAGTTTCCATATCCGCATCGTAACCAGCGGCCGTAAAAAAAGGTTGGATTCTCTCTGCCAAATCTTCTATCGCCAATTCACGAATATGAAGTCCGTTGAAATGATCAAACTTGGAGAAATTAATTGCCGAAGGTTTCGGATTTAATTTCTCGATACTGAATTTATCGATCAGATCCTGTTTGGTGAAGAATTCGGTGTGATCGTCATAGCTCCAACCCATCAACGCAACCCAATTATTTACAGCTTCTGGCAGATAACCCAATTCTTGCAAATCGTGGATCATCACGGAATGTCCACCTTGTTTATACTGCGCTGCATCCCGTTTGCTCAGTTTCCCTTTTCCACTCGGTTTCAGAAATACAGAAAGATGACACCACTTCGGTTCTTCCCAGCCAAATGTACGAAATAACAACGCATTCTGTGGCAGGGAAGACAGCCACTCAGACCCGCGGAAGACATGTGTGATACCCATCAGGTGATCATCCACCATCGCTGCCAGGTGATACACAGGGATACCATTTGATTTCACCAGAATATAATCATCCAACTGATTCAAACTTACTGTAATATCTCCGCGTATCTCATCATGAACCGTAATCTCACCCTCTCTAGGCATATCGAACCGCACAACAAATTTTTCACCATTCGCTATCTTCTCACGTGCTTCTTCCAGTGAGAATTTCCGACAGGCACCATCATAATGAGGGTTGATCTTATTCCTCTGCTGTTCAGTACGCACCTTTTGCAGACGTTCAGCTGAGCAAAAGCAATAAAAGGCATGTCCATTTTCTACCAGCCAATCGATATACTTCTGATAAATGTCCAACCGTTCGGTCTGCAGGTATGGGCCAAATTCTCCCCCAATTCCCGGGCCTTCATCCCAATCCAACCCCAACCAGCGTAAACCTTCAGTGATGTTGTTTAAAGCCTCGGGAATAAAACGACGTTGGTCAGTATCTTCAATTCTTAAAATAAACTGGCCGCCAGTCTGCTTTGCCAGTAAATAGCAATATAACGCTGTACGCGCATGCCCCAGATGCATAAAGCCAGTGGGTGAAGGTGCAAATCGTACTCTTACAGGTTTTTGAGGCATTAATTCTTTCCTTATACTATCGAGAATTTGTGGAGATATTGGGCAGTTAAATTAGTCGCGCTTTTCTGTACGCAGAGCAACGCTTTCAACAAGGCCAATGCCCAGGCACAATGATAACATGGAACTTCCCCCGTAGCTCACAAACGGCAACGTCAGGCCAGTTACAGGCAATAGGTTTAAATTCACGCCGATATTGACGATCGTTTGAAAAGCCATGACAATTCCAATACCGTATGCAATGAGAGAGCCATATAAATCATTAGCATGTTTGGCAATATAAAAACACCGCCACAACATGAAATAGATCATTCCCATTAACACCAAAGCACCTATCAAACCGAATTCTGCCGCCACGACTGAAAAGATAAAATCAGTATGCCGTACTTTTTGAAATCGGAGCTGCACCTGCGTACTTTGCTGATAACCCTGTCCAAACCATCCACCAGATCCGATTGTAATTAAAGCCTGCTCAATGTTATATGTCTCGCCATAACTGGCTTCAGGATCAGGTGCCACAAAATTGATCACTCGCTGCATCATATAATCCGGCAGAATACCAGAAATCAACACCAATGTAATAATTAATATGCCTATCAGAGCAATATACAGAATATATTTCGGTTGAAGTCCCGCAAGCCAGATTAAGGCAAACCAGATCACCACCAAAACAATAGAAGAACTTAAATCAGGAGCAACAATTACCAGACCAACAATCCCTGCCAAAATTGCAAAGCTTTGCAGAATCCAGTGCCAGTTTTTAGGTTGGTCCTGCCTGTTAGCAAAGTAATTTGCCAGCACCAAAATTAATACCTGGCGCGCTAATTCAGATGGCTGGATATTTATACCCCCTATTGCAATCCATCTCCGAGAGCCAAAGGCTGCATTGCCAAAGGCAAGAATAAAAAGCAATGAGGCAACAATTACGATATACATGACGGGACTGAGGGGTGCAAGATACCGGTAATCGATCACCGTAACAAGGCCAATCACAATCAACCCAATTACTAAATACTGCGCTTGTTTTTGAGGTAAACCCTCCAAACCGGGGCTTCCTGCAATCGCAGAATTGATGATCACAACCCCCAACACACCAAGCATCAAAACAGCTCCAAATAGCAGAAAGTCAAAATTCCGCCAAAGGTCTCGTCTTCTCACAGGGTTCTATTTATCTCCTTCGGTTACCGATTGTTTTCAAAGGAATATCAGCCAATAACCGCTGGTGGCGACCGTCTTGTTCAACAGAAATATTGATCGCTTTCCTGTCGATAGGCACGTACCGAGACAACACCTCTATAAGATCATTTTTTAAATTATTCAGATCTTGATGACTTAAATTCGTCCGATCATGGACCAAAACAAATTGTAAACGGTCTTTCGCGCTTGAAGCACTTAGAGTTTTTTTTCTAAACATAGTCCAATCCCATACTCTCATTTAGCGTTGCTGCCGCGGAAAATGCGTCCCAGGGCACCTAATAAATCGTTCCTTTCTTCTAAATTTAGAAATGGAACTTCCTCTCCTTTTATTCGGCCGGCAATGTTGCGGAAAGCCTTTGAAATTTTCGATTTCTCATTGAATACAACCGGAATGCCTTGATTACTGCTAACTAATACTTGCTCATCATCAGGAAGAACTCCGATTAATTCAATAGCCAACAGGTCAACCACATCATCTCCTGAGAGCATGTCACCGCGTTTAACCATGTCAAAGTTAACCCTGTTGAGAATGAGCTTCGCGGGACCCTTCTCTTCTGCCTCAATCAAGCCAATAATTCGATCTGCGTCACGAACGGCTGAAATTTCAGGATTTGTTACCACAACCACCTGATCTGCCGGGGCCATAGCATTCCGAAACCCCCGTTCAATTCCTGCTGGACAATCAATAACAACCCAATCGAAATCTGGTCGAAGCCTATCACATAATTCCACCATGTCACTCGGTGAAACAGCTGTTTTGTCTCTGGTCTGCGCAGCGGGAATTAAATAAAATTCTGGTATTCGCTTATCCTTAATCATTGCCTGACGAAGACGGCAGCGCCCCTCGACGACATCGACAAGGTCGTACACGATGCGATTTTCGAGACCGAGCACAACATCCAGATTTCTCAAACCGATATCACCATCGATACATACAACTTTATCCCCCGTCAAAGCCAGTGCTGCCCCAATGTTTGCGGCACAAGTCGTTTTTCCAACCCCGCCTTTTCCCGATGTAATTGTGATCACTTCAGCTGTCATTGATATTTTTCGTCCTTACTTTTTATAGTTCCAGGTCTCTGCTACAACCTGCTCATTGATAATCATTGCAATTTCAGGTCGCACTTTCTCACCTTTTTTTCGTTTAGGCGGTACGGCAATTTTATCAGCAATTCGCAATTGTGTCGGGTTCATATCCAGTGCGCACACCGTAGAATCATAATTTCCATCAGCCCCCGCATGAACCAACCCTCTAAGACGCCCCCAAATTACTATGTTTCCGCCAGCTATGATCTCAGCGCCAGGGTTTACATCACCAATCACAGTCACGTGTCCAGGATGAGCAATTCGAAAACCAGAGCGCATCGTTCGATGAATCATCACAGCTGCTTCGCCCTCGAATTCAGTGCTCAAAGGAGTAATTTTCTTTAAGTTTGATTGACTGCTCGGAATTCTTGTTGCCAAACCAAACCGCCTCGCATTTTCCTTTGTTCGCTCAACCGTGGATATCACTGTACCCAGGGTGACTTCCAAATCAGCAAGATGATCTCTTAATGCACCCAATTCAAAAGCACTCAGCTCTCGATTTCCAACATCAACCACTATCTTAGCGCCTTTAAAAAATCCGCTTTGCGAGTTAACACGTTCAATCAGGCTGTTTTCAGCATCCTGCCATTTCCCTTCACCCAGAACAACCATCAGTGAATTTTGAACACCCTTAATTTCAATTTGTACTTTTGACATCATATTACCATAACCATATTAACCATTAATTATAGCAATAATTGGGAAAATTAACCATTTTCCACCTTATTGAGATTTCACCAATAAAAAACAAAACAACTAAAATCTATATTAATTACCACCACTCGTTTCCGAAGGTTCAGCCAGATCGATTTTCTTGAGCTCAAAATAAGCCTCGATCACTTGCCGCACTACTGGTGCGGCAACTGTGGAACCCTCATTACCATTGTAAACGAAAGCAAGCACCACAATTTCAGGATCATCATAAGGAGCATATCCAACATACCATGCATGTGCTGGCCATAATCCTGGTTTACATAAATCCTTTTCCTGTGCAATCTCATCGCAATATTCTGCAGTGCCTGTTTTTCCTCCTGTTAATATCTCAGAGCCCTCAAAGATCTTATGGGCGGTTCCGCCTGGTAGTGTAACGGCGTAACGCATCCCAACCATAGCTTCCTCAATAACTGAAGGGTCAATTACCTTCTTTTCCCCAGTATCAAAATAATTCTCGTCGTAAACAGCAATCAAAGGATCTTTTGTTACATCCCACTTGACCATAGGTGAAAAAGGTTCAATTATTCTCCCCTCACTGTCACGGGTTTCATAGACCACTGTAGGCTGCATATACACACCCTTATTGGCAAGAATCGCAAAAGAAGCAGTAATTTGCATAGGAGTCGAGAGTACATATCCTTGCCCCATTGAAGCTATATATGTGTCGCCAGTAGCCCAATTCTCCCCAACATTAACCCGCTTCCAATCTGGATCAGGCACCAATCCATCTTCCTCACCCGGCAGCTCAATCCCTGTTGGTTCACCATATCCAAGTGCTCGGGCATATTCTCCCATACGCCAGATGTTCAAACCTTCCGGTACTTCATCCCGATAACCGCCAGAAATTTTATAGAACCAGATATCACAGGAATAGGCGATTGCATGATGAAAATCCACCATTCCATGACCGGTTCGATTTCCAGCTTCGTCCTTACGCCAACAAACAAAGTCCTGCGGCACCCCCGGATCGTTCGGTGTAAACTTTTGAAGAATCGATATCTGCCCAACATCGGGACATTCTAATTGCTGGTCTAATTCAACCACTCCTTCATTTAATGCGCCTACCGCCGCCGCCATTTTATACACCGATCCTGGAGGATGTTCCGCGCTGATGGCATGATTAATCAATGGCTTCCAGGGATCATTGCTGACTTCCAAGTAATAATCCGCAGGAATGATACGAGCAAAGCGGTTATTCTCAATGGTCGGATACGAGACCATTGCCAGTACTTCCCCTGTTTTAGGGTTCATGGCAATCACCACACCATTTGAGGATCGCTCTTCTTGATACCAGTTGTTCCAAAAATCGATCTCACTGATCAACGCCTCTTTCGCAACACTCTGAAGGCGTGTATCAAGGGTCAATACGATATTCTGACCCGGAATAGGTTCAATGGGGTCTTCCAGGTCACGGGTCACCCGTCCCAGGGCATCCACTTCAACTGTCCTGAGTCCATTGGTTCCCCCCAGAATATCTTGCAGCTCTGCTTCAACCCCCGCATAACCAACTTTGTCTTTGCCCGCAACAAAACCGAGTTCCGCATAATAATCTTCAAGACTTGCAGGGATTGGCCCCAAAAACCCGATAACTTCAGATGTTAAATCACCTGTTGGGTATTCACGAATCGGAACAATCTCAATGGTTACCCCCTTCCAATCTACCTGATTCTCTTCTACTACCATAGCCACGTCGCGGGGCACATCACAGCGGATCTGAACCGGATCGTAGGGAGCAATGGAGCCACCGATAAACACAATTTCTTTAATCCCAAAATCTGTTTTACACGGGGTAAACAGACGTGCCGTTTCATCCGTTATTTCACCATTGCTGACGGGAACACCGATGAGATCAGACAATTCGCGAAATATTTCTTCAATATCGCCGTCATCATCTGGTAAAAACCCGGGAGTAATCACAACATTGTAAGCGGGTGCATTGCTGGCCAGTACGAAACCATTGCGATCATAAATCACACCGCGTTCAGCATGCAGCGTAATTGTCGAAATCCGGTTTTCATCTGCTTTTTCAAGATACTCCTCCCCCTTGATGATCTGGAGAGAGAATAACCGAATGGCAAAGATTAAGAACACAAGCACCAATCCGGCATAAACAATTTTCATTCGCCAGGGTTCATAATTCTCATGACTTATATCAGACATCTTTTATTCCACCTCGACTGGATACAACCATTCGGCAATATCTTTTATTAATAAGTAAATAGGCACCGCAAAAAGAAGATTTAACACCATACTGGGTAAAATTATGAAAATGTAACTTTCAGATATCGGTAAAGGCACATTGTTTATGATCCGCAACACAAAAAGAATTATTGTTTGCTGAAATAAGGTGCCCAGTACAACACTAATCAACAATGCCCAGATAGAAGCCTTCCAGACACGTCGCTGTAACCATCGAACCATTAATACAATCAACACATAAGAAAGGATGATACTGATAGGGGGTACAGCTGAAATAAAACTAATAAAAATCGCGGCAAACAGTGTCCAAAACCAAACCTCCCAGATTTTCACATTTTCCTGCAAGGCCCAAACGATTAGTGATAATAAAACAACGTCAGCTGTACCATTCAACAATGGAAGACGACTGAAAACGGCCAATTGCAGCATAACCGTAATGCTCAGGTAAACTAGGCCAACAACTGTGCCCACTTTTCACCTCACTCCGTCTCTTCTTCAGGAATTAAGGGTTCAATTTCCACTGGTTCAAAGTTGCGGATCAATAATACAACTCGCAGGTTCCTGAAATCAACAGCAGACTGAACAGATGCTCTTTGGAATAATGCGTTCTCTCTCTTAATGACGGTTTCGATTTTTCCAACCAACACGTTAGACGGGAACTTCCCCCCCAAACCGGAAGTTAATACCAGATCATCAGGGGTCAATTGCCTATCCTGCGTCACCATCTGCATTTCCAAATCACCGGTGATCGAACCAACGATCAAACCTTCCGCCCGTGTTTCCTGGGTGTGAACATTAACATTAAACCCGGGATCGGAAATCAACTGTACACGGCAGGCATTCGCTGTTACCGCATCAACCCGACCTACCAGTCCCTGCTCCGTTACAACCGGCATATCACGCCTTACACCATTATTCGTACCATGATTAAGAATGATATAACCCATAAATGGACTTGGATCACGGCCAATAACTGAGGACGCAATGTATTGATTTTCTGGATTGGAGCGCGCAAAATCCAACAGCGCATAATAAACATCCGCCTCGCGCAGTTGCTCCTCTAATTCAATGACTTGCTTTTGCAGCTCAGCTACTGCATTCGTCAATTCAGCATTCTCCTGACGAAGCGACATCACATCACGCGGCGCAGTGAAGAATTCATACAGTGCAACATAGTGGGTCGAAAGCCATGATTGCAGAGAAACTAGAGGATTAGTAGCTGAACCCAACACCTCCCCCATATAACCACTCAATGACAGAACAATTAATCCTATGAAAAGCAAGAGCACTACAGCTACCTGCCACGGACGAATTTCAGGAAATTTCATCTTTCTAACCTGTCGATTATTGACATTAATGTCCCGAGCGTTCTAAACTGGAGAGCATCCTCGAATATTCCCGCAAATTCTCCAGCACCATTCCCGCTCCGCGTGCCACACAAGTCATTGGATCTTCTGCCACCCAGGCGTTTAAATGAAGTTCATCGCTCAATCGTTCAGCCAATCCTTGAATTTGTGAAGTGCCGCCAGCGAGACAAATACCTGTATCAATAAGATCTGCTCCAATTTCTGGCGGAACTTCATCGAGAGCATCCTTGATGGTTTCGATAATAACTTTGATGGATGATGCCAGTGCTTCTCGAATTTCTACCGATGAAATTTCTAATGCTTCGGGCAGGCCGGTCACAAGATTACGCCCTCGCAAAGTCATTGTTTTTTCCATCGGAAGCGGATAGACTGAGCCGATGGTTATTTTAACCTGTTCTGCCATCCGGTCCCCAATCAGAATGTTATATTTATTACGGATATACTGGATAACGTCTTCATCCAGTTCATCACCAGCTACGCGCAGCGAGCGCGAGACAACGACACCACCCATTGAAATAACCGCTACTTCTGTAGTACCACCACCGATATCAACCACCATGCTGCCGCGCACATCAGATACCGGCAAACCAGCCCCCAACGCTGCCGCTCGTGGTTCTTCAATCAAGTAAATTTCACGGGCCCCTGCCGACATGGCCGCATCATACACAGCCCGTTTTTCCACCTCGGTGGCTCCAGAGGGAATACCAACTACAACACGAGGGCGCGGCAAAGGTACAATCGACTGCTGATGTGCTTTATAGATAAAATATTGCAGCATCGCCTGTGTAATTTCAAATTCTGAAATCACGCCATCCTTCAAAGGACGCACAGTTATAACATTGGCTGGCGATCGGCCAATCATCTCTTTTGCAACTGCACCAATGGCAATTGGTTTTCGTGAACGTTTCTCGATGGCTACACAAGAAGGTTCATTAATAACAATTCCCTTTCCCCGCACGTTCACCAACGTATTTGCAGTTCCGAGATCAATCCCAATGTCGAGGGAAAAGAGGCCCATGAGCCAGTTAAATGGGTTGAAAGGCAAGTGTTTCTCCTTTGTGTGTGATTAGTTTTCTGATCTCCTCTTCTCCTGCGCCGCATTATACCATTAATTTTCAGAAGAGGGTTTCTTGACAGTGATCCGGTTGAAGACTATAATCCAACTCATAAAGCGGGTGTGGCCAAGTGGTAAGGCATTAGCTTCCCAAGCTAACATTCGCGAGTTCGAATCTCGTCGCCCGCTCTTTATAACCTCCATACTGGAGGATTTTCTTTTTTAATCAACCAATAGTTAAGCCTAATTTTATCAACTTTCCTTTTTTTCACCAATAGGCGGCGCCCCTACAATAAGAATATGAAATTCTTGTCTGAGATATTATTACAGACAAGAATTTAAGAATCAAATTTTGGTTTTACAAGTCATCTGTCCCACAGAATGGACGCTCCTGGCTGTCCAGGCTTTGCTCCTCCTCATCACTTGCCTGCAAAAACAAAACTTGTCGGTTCGAAATTTCCTAACAATTATGATAATAACCTCAGTTAAACCTTTTCACAGCCTTCGGTATAATTAAATTACTGATTTATTGACAATCATAACAGTGGTCTGAGAATTGCAACAGGTGTATGAACTTATGAAGACAATCATGAAGTGGATTCAAAAACATTGGGCTCTTCCCGTATTAATCATCCTGCTGATGATTGCTTTGCTGACTTTTGCAAACCCACCCTGGTATCAAACCTACCAATCACTTGTTTGGGCTGCAGCCGCCCTCATAATACTTGTTCTCTGGAGCATAAGAAAAAAGGAAATGGACAATTAATTAAATCATGACCATCGATCAAACGTTAAAACAAGCTGTGTCACTCGCAAAACAAAAAAAAACGAAAGAAGCTCGAGGGCTTTTAAGAAACTTTCTGAAGAATAACGCTCAGGAAGACCGCGCCTGGTACCTGCTGGCCTTGATTGCAGAATCGGACCGAGAAAAGGCAGCCTTGCTGAAGCAATGTTTGCGGGCAAATCCAGCTAACGACATGGCGCATAATAAACTTGCCACATTAATAAATACACGGCACAAGCCGCAACCCGTTCCTTCGGCACAGCCTCAAAAACCGCAGAAACCTTTACCTGAAGAAATTTCAGAAAAACCATTCATTTTAGAGAACTTAGCACAAAGGAGATCATCAATACCTCCTTTTACCGTTTCACATGAGGTGAAAAAAACACCTGCGTCAAAACCGAAGCGAAGGAAGTCCAACTGGAAGTGGGCCTGGTTAGGCCTGGCTGCTTTCGCAGGAATTGGACTGGCTTTTTCTGTATTTGCGATGCTGAAAAGCAACCTCTTCTTCCCAACTATACAATCTGTTGGCGCATCATTTCTGGTTGAAGCTACCCCTTCGGAAACAACAGTTGTCATCAAGGCCACCTCCACTCCAACAATCACAGAAACAAGTAAGCCAACTGCCACAATTACCTCCTCCCCCACTTCGACAGCAACGACGGAACCTACAATAACCCAAACGGCTACAACAACAGCAACACCATTCCCCACCCACACCACAACTCCCACCTTGCCAGAAAGCGCGGGCATAGTCAATATTTATGGTTCTAATCAGGTTCGAGCTCTTAGCTGCGAAGCCAGTGCGGCGGTCGATTGGGCAAGGTACTTTGAAATCAATATCGCTGAGATGGATTTTCACAACCAATTGCCGGTTTCAGATAACCCTGAAATAGGCTTTGTAGGCAACGTTAACGGACTCTGGGGTTTAACGCCCCCAAACGCCTACGGTGTACATGCAGAGCCTGTTGCAAAATTACTCAGAGCGTATGGCCTCCCGGCACTGGCTGTGAAAAATTACACTCTGGAAGAACTGAAACGGGAAATATACAATGGTCAGCCGGTCATTATCTGGTTCGTTGGACAGAGCTGGACTAATGTCAGTCCAATCAAATACAACGCAATAGATGGAAGCAGTGTCACCGTTGCTCCCTATGAGCACGTGGTGTTACTCATCGGCTATGGTTCGGATTACGTTACACTCCTGGACAGCAGTACTATTTATTACAAAGCCACCTCAACGTTTGAAAAATCGTGGCGCGTCCTTGACAATATGGCTATCATTTATGACGATTAATTTCTCATCCAAGAGCTATTTGGTATTGTATAGAATATTTCTTTATTAAAAGCAAGACTTTCGAGTTCACCCAGGGGACTCGAAAGCGTCGCTTTACCAATAATTCATCACGAATAAGGAGTACCTACCTTCTTTTATTTCAAAAAAGAACCCATATCACCTTACGAATATATATTAACATTTTTGAAACGCAAGGACACGCTATTATCCTATAGGCTCTTACAATCTTAATTAATAGTTATTTTATCTTTTTACCTGTACTTTAAGACGGTATCTTCATAATTCCTCCTCTTCGATATCTATTTTCATTTGTTTTCGTTTATTAATTACAATAATCGTAAAGATTCGAAAGTTTTATAATGAAAGATGAACTTGAGTTGAAAATTTATTTCTTTATTCCACAGAATAATATTAATAATCAACAAAACCAGGAAGATGCTCATATTTTTATCATTTTACTTAAGGTAAAATAGAGGTAGCATGTCGACACTCGCTCATTCGATCAGCTTGCCACGATTCTTCGACGAAAAAAAATCAAAATCTACATTCAAATAAACAGGTGGAATCGAGAATGAGTGTGTAAAACTTTCATTCAATGAGGTATAAAATGACAGTCACTAAAGAATTTCAGGAAAAAGCAATTAATACGATTCGCTTTTTATCAGTCGATGGCGTTCAAGAGGCCAATTCTGGTCACCCTGGTTTACCGATGGGCACCGCAGCTATCGCATACACTCTGTTCACCCGCCATTTGAAACACAACCCCACTAACCCCAAATGGGTAGATCGAGATCGATTTATTCTATCAGGCGGACACGGTTCCATGCTGCTTTACAGCCTACTGCATCTAACAGGTTACGATCTGCCATTAAAAGAATTAAAAAAATTCCGCCAATGGGGAAGCCTCACCCCCGGTCATCCTGAATATGGACTGACTCCCGGAGTTGAAACTACCACCGGGCCGCTTGGACAGGGCTTTGCTACCGGAGTTGGTATGGCGATTGCCGAAGCACATCTCGCTGCAATTTTCAATCAAGGGGAGCATAAAATCGTCGATCATTACACCTATTGTATTGTCACCGATGGTGATTTGATGGAAGGCCTCTCCTCCGAAGCCGCTTCTATGGCAGGTCATATGAAACTAGGAAAAATGATCTATTTCTATGATGACAACCGCATTTCAATCGATGGCAGCACGGACATTGCCTTTACAGAAGACCGCGCCAAACGCTTTGAAGCCTATGGCTGGCATGTTTTGCAAATTGAAGATGGCAACGACGTAGAGGCGATTGATGCAGCCATTCAGAAAGCACAGAAAGACGAACGACCCTCTTTAATCATCTGTCCAACAATCATTGGTTATGGCTTACCCACACTGGCAGGCACATCCAAAGCCCACGGCGCCCCTCCCGGGGTTGCCGAACTTGATGCAGCCAAAGAAGCTGTTGGCTGGCCGGTTGAACCTCGTTTCTATATTCCTGAGGATACTCTTTCTTTCTTCCGTGAAGCTGTTGCTAACGGCGTGAAATCTGAAAGCGAATGGACAAACGGTTTCGCTGCCTATGCGAAAGATTATCCCGAGTTGTCTGCTGAATTCACCCGCCGCATGGCAGGAACACTTCCCGCTGGTTGGGATGAAAATTTAATTGATTTCCCCACCGATATGAGTAAAGGTATCGCCACCCGTAACGCATCCGGTTTGGTACTCAACGCACTTGCCGCTCGCATCCCTGAACTTCTGGGAGGATCTGCTGATCTGGCACCTTCGAATAAAACCTGGATTGATGGCAGCCCTGCGTTTCAAGCAGACAGCCCCGAAGGCCGCAACTTCCACTTTGGGGTACGCGAATTTGGGATGGCTGCTGCCGTCAACGGCATGAACCTGCATGGTGGTCTCATCAGCTATGGTGCTTCCTTTATGGTCTTTTCAGACTATGCCCGTTCTGGTATCCGCACCTCGGCCCTCTCACACATTCCTTCTATCTGGATTTTCACCCATGATAGCATTGGGTTGGGAGAAGACGGCCCCACACACCAACCAGTCGAACATCTGCCCTCTTTGCGCGCAATGCCAAATCTCTATGTTTTTCGCCCTGCAGACGCCAACGAAACTGTCGAAGCCTGGAAGTTCGCGCTTCGTAATCGCACCAATCCTTCCTTCTTCGCACTTTCCCGTCAGAACCTACCAACCTTTGACCGCGAAACCTGTGGCGCAGCAGATGGTGTTGCCCACGGCGCTTACACCCTCAAAGACCTCGGTGAAAGCACTCCTGAAATCATCTTAATGAGTTCAGGCTCCGAAGTCAGCATCGCTTTTGAAGCAGCTGAAAAACTGGCTGAACAGGGGCATTCCGTCCGTGTTGTCTCCTTCCCCTGCTGGAAGCTTTTTGAAGAACAGAATCAGGCATATAAGGACAGCGTCCTTCTTCCGAATGTTGAGAATCGAATCGCCATTGAAGCAGCAATCCCCATGGGTTGGGAACGTTACACTGGAAATAAAGGCAAAATCATTGGTATGCATTCCTTTGGCGCCTCGGCTCCTTATAAAAAACTCTACGAGGAATTTGGCTTCACGGTCGAGAACATCCTCGCCAAAGCAGCCGAACTGTTCGATTAACTTACTAAGCAAAGAAACTCAGCACCATAGTGCTGAGTTTCCTTTAACAATACTATGACTCAGGCATCTGTCCGAGTCATAACCAATTTGAGCAGTCATTAATTCTGCTCTAAAAATGGAGAATCTCTATGAAAATTGCAATCGGTTCAGATCATGGTGGTTTTATTCTCAAACAGGCTGTTCTGGATGCAGTCCAGGAAGCTGGCCACGAAACAATTGATCTCGGGGTCAATGAAGAAACCCGTGTCGATTTCCCCGATTACGGTATCCTTGTTGGAAAAGCAGTTCAATCTGGGGAAGCCGATCGCGGAATTGCCATTTGCGGCTCTGGTATTGGCATGTGTATCACCGTCAACAAAATAAAAGGAGTTTATGGGGCAATCTGTCACGACACCTATCTTGCCCATCAAGGAGTTGAACACGATAATATGAATGTGCTTTGCCTAGGTGGCCGTGTTATTGGCGATGAACTGGCCAAAGAAATCGTAAAAACCTTCCTTGACGCTGAATTTTTTAACACTGGCAGCTATCTTAAACGAGTGAATATTATTAAAGCCCTCGAAGATAATGTTTTTAAAAAAGGATAAAACCATGTCAAACAATGTCGAATTATATAAACTCGGACAATCACTCTGGTATGACAACATCCAGCGCAAATTGATTGAAGATGGCAGCTTGAAGACGATGATTGAGAATGGCGAAATCTATGGTGTCACCTCCAATCCCAGCATCTTCATGAAGGCAATCTCAAATTCTACAGATTATGACAATGCCATCCAGCCCATGGCTTTCGCGGATTGGAGCCCTGAGGACATCTTCTGGCAGTTAGCTGTTGAAGATATTCAAGCGGGCGCAGACCTTCTAACGCCGCTTTACGAAAAAACCAACAAAGGGGACGGCTACATCAGTCTGGAGGTTGACCCTAATCTGGCAAATGATACCGAGAAGACCATTGCTGAAGCCAAACGCCTTTGGAGTTGGGTAAACCGCCCAAATCTTTGTGTTAAAATTCCTGCCACAAAAGAAGGCCTCCCCGCTATTCGGGCTGCCATTGCTGCAGGTTTAAACATCAATGTAACACTCATCTTCTCCCCAAAAAGATACTATGAGGTCATGGAGGCCTATATCAGCGGTCTTGAAGATCGTGTTAGTGCAGGTCTTCCAATTGACCACATTGCTTCTGTGGCATCCGTTTTTGTTTCGCGCATTGACGGCATGGTTGATAAAATGTTGAGCGAATTCGCTGATAAAGGCGGCCCATTAGCTGAACAAGCCTACACTTTCATGGGTAAAACTGCGGTGGCTAACAGCGTTTATTGCTACCAGCTATTCAAAAAAGCCTTTGGCTCTGAACGATTTGCTAAACTTGAAAAACATGGTGCCCGTGTGCAGCGTCCACTATGGGCATCCACTTCCACAAAAAACCCAAATTATCCAGATACAAAATATGTTGATGAACTGATCGCCCCACAAACTGTCAATACAGCTCCACCAAATACGATTGAATTCTTCAAAGACCACGGCACGGTTGCCTACAGCATTGAGGGTAAAGAAGAAGAATCCTACAAACTTCTTCAGGCTTACAACGCCTTTGGAATATCGCTGGATGACGTTTACGAGAAGTTGGAAGATGACGGTGTCACGTCATTCTCAACTGCATTTACTGAATTAATGGCTGTTATTACCAACCGCAGCAATGAAATCAAAGCCCAGATTGGTGAGCTTACCTCAATTACGGCCCAAAGAATTGCTTCCTTTAACGAAGTAGACACAGTCAAACGCTTCCACAATCATGATGCTTCACTCTGGACTGATAACATTGAAGGACAGGAAGAAATCCGTCATCGTTTAGGATGGGTGCAGGCTCCCTGGAAGAGCATGTCTCTGATTGATGATATTAATGCTCTTGCAGAAAACGTGATTGCAGAAGGATACACTCATTGCACCCTTCTTGGGATGGGAGGTTCGTCGCTTGCTCCTGAAGTTATGCGCCTGATTCTTGGCATTGGAAAAGTTAATGGGAAATCTGGACTTGATCTGGCTATTCTCGATTCTACAGATCCAGTTCAGGTAAAGGAATGTACAGAACGCGCCCCAATTGAAAAGACGCTCTTTGTTGTTGCCTCAAAATCGGGCTCCACTGCTGAAGTGCATGCTTTCATGGATCATTTCTGGGCGAAAGCCAACAAAGAACTGGGAACTGAGGAAGCACCCAGACATTTCGTGGTTGTCACCGATCCTGGTTCCCAGCTCATCCCATTAGCCAAAGAACGCAACTACCGCGCCACAGTGCTGGCAGACCCCAATGTGGGCGGACGCTTCTCAGCGATGACCGCGTTCGGACTCCTTCCTGCTGCTTTGATGGGTTTCGATGTTGCCGATTTATTAAAGCGCGCGCAAAACATGGCTGATCAATGTGCCGTAGATGTTTCTGCGGGCCGTAACCCGGGTCTCGCCCTTGGTGCCATTATTGGAGAAGCATCTCTGGCTGGCCGCGATAAACTATGCCTCATCACCGATCCAGAATTCGCATCGCTTGGTTCCTGGCTGGAACTGTTGATCGCAGAAAGCTCCGGGAAGGAAGGAAAAGGTATTGTCCCTGTTGACGGCGCCCCGGTCATCATTCCCTCTTCAGCAGAAAAAGACCGTCTGTACGTATATATTCGTTGCAGTGGTGAAAAACAATCACAGATCATTCAGCTCCGTTCAGCTGGACATCCCGTTCTTGTAATCAATGCGGCGGACAAAAAAGATCTGCTGGCGGAATTCTATCGCTGGGAAATGGCGATTTCCTATGCCTGCATGGTTCTGAAAATCAACCCATACAACCAGCCCAATGTCCAGCTTTCGAAAACACTCACCAAAGAATACATCAAGGCTTATTATGAAAATGGCAGCCTCGATATTGGAGAAGTGCTATGGGAAAGTGATAAGGGCCAGGTATATGGAAAACCATTTGATGGCCTGAAAGAATCAGCCAGCCTGAGTAAAGTTGTAAAAGGTTTCGTCGGTCAGGCAGCTGAAGGTGATTTCATCGCTATCAACGCCTACCTGCCGCGGAATGATGCCATGACCGCATCATTAGAAGCGCTCCGCAAGAACATCGCGGAACAAACCAGCAAAGCTGTTACGCTTGGTTTCGGCCCCCGTTTCCAGCATTCCACCGGCCAGCTCCATAAAGGCGGGAAGAACAACATTCTTGTGCTCTACATTACATGGGACGCCATCCCTGATTTCGAAGTTCCCACCCAGAACATCAGCTTTGCTACCCTTGAAATTGCACAGGCTCTCGGTGATCTGAATGCCAATTTAAATGTCGGCCGACGCGGCATCCGCATTCATCTCACTCACGGAAAAGTCAAAGACTTGATCGGTTGATCTTAGGTAACAAAATCCCCAGGAAAAATTTCGGGGATTTTATTTTACAATAAGAATCGGATTTCTAATGGTAAATACCGTTAGAAGTCCTGTTTATTTATCTTGTTCCACAACATCCATGGCCATCGCCAACGCACCAAGTATCCCAGCAGAATTACCCAATCCTGGAGGCACAATATAGTGTTCAATGTCTTCCAAGATTTCAGATTTTCGGATATATCCATTTAAACGCTTCAATGTTTTTTCACGCACCATCGGGAAAAGCTGCAGCTGGTTCATCACGCCACCTCCAAGAATGATCCGTTCGGGGGATAAGACACAAATCGTTGTCTGCATCGCAGCTGCAATATATTCCGCTTCCAGCTCCCAGGCAGGATGCTCAGGCGGAAGTTCTTCCGCAGAAACACCCCACCGTTTTTCAATCGACGGGCCGGTCGCCATCGCTTCAAGACAATGATCGTGGAATGGACATACTCCTTTAAAATCATCTCCTGGGATATTCGGCATAACCATATGCCCCATTTCAGGGTGCATGAGACCATGCAGCATCTGTCCATTCACCATTGCGCCGCCACCAATTCCAGTACCAATTGTGTAATAAACAAAGTTTTTCAACCCTTTTGCAGCTCCCCAACGTGCCTCACCAATCGCAGCTCCATTCACGTCGATTTCAAATGCAATCGGGATATTAAATACGTTCTTCAAAGACGCAGTTATTGGTGTTTTGGCCCAGTGAGCCTTCGGAGTTGTCGTAATTGATCCAAAAGTTGGAGAGCTAGGATTTATGTCGACGGGGCCAAAACAGGCCACTCCAAAAGAAACCAGCTTTTCACCGCTTTTCTCTTCGTACTTATTGAAAAAATCAATAACGGCAGCCAGCGTTTCTTCAGGTTTCGTAGTTGGAATACGAATCTCTTCAAGAATATCCTCAGGTCCAGATGCAACCATGCAATTGAATTTGGTGCCGCCGCCTTCAATCGCGCCATACACTTTCATTAAATAAATCTCCTCTGTTTTTGATATTCTATTTTGATATTCTATGATGATACCATAGGCGAGAAATTCTTTAATACCAGCATATGCTCGAGGGTGATGACACTCCGCCATTCCTTTTCAGCGGCCGATAAAAAATTATTAAGCCGTCAACGCCCTTATCAATGGCCTGTTGAATTTTAAGTTCCATTTTTCAGCTTTCACAAACCTTTCTTTCATTTTACCAGAACGAAAAATCTCACTCAATTGGCACTTTTCTCTCCTCATCGTTTAATCGATATCATTCCTACACTCCAGCCATTTCTAAATTCAAACCTTGAATATTCAGATTGTAACGGGTACAATGATAACGGTTTTAACCGATTAGGAAAGAAGGAAGTCTTCTATGTTTAACAATCAGACCATATTAGTCACAGGCGGAACGGGTTCTTTCGGCAAGAAATTTACCAGTATGCTATTAAAAAATTATAAACCCAAACGAATCATCATCTTCAGCCGTGATGAATTAAAACAACATGATATGCGTATGCAATTCAATAACGACCCTCGTCTGCGTTTTTTCATTGGCAACCTGCGTGACCGGGATCGTGTTTATCGGGCCTTCAGCACGGATATTGACCTGATTGTACATGCTGCAGCCCTCAAACAGGTACCAGCCTGCGAATACAACCCCTTTGAAGCCGTCAAAACCAATGTCATCGGTGGACAAAATGTGATTGACGCCGCTATTGACTGTGGAATTTCTAAGGTGATCGCCCTTTCAACTGATAAAGCCGTCAACCCCATCAATCTGTATGGTGCCACCAAGCTGTGCGCAGAAAAACTTTTCATTCAGGGTAATTCCTACGCTGGCAGCAAAGATACCCGTTTCAGCTGTGTTCGCTACGGCAACGTAGTTGGCAGCCGGGGCAGTGTTGTTCCTGTTTTCAAACAACTCCGTAAAACTGGCAAAATCACCGTAACCGATGAACGTATGACCCGCTTCTGGATCACGCTCGAACAGGCGGTTAATTTTGTCTTCACAGCTGCTGAATTGATGGTGGGAGGAGAAACCTTTATTCCGCGTCTCCCCAGTATGGGCATTATGGACCTTGTAAAAGTGATTGCACCTGATTGCAAAGTGGAAATCACTGGCATCCGTCCTGGCGAGAAACTGCACGAGATCCTTATTTCTGAAGATGAAGCCCGTCATACTGTCGAACTCAAAGACCTGCTTGTGATTCTGCCCGAATACCCCTGGTGGGATTCCCGTCATCAAGAAACTTCAGCTTATAGTGATGGCAGAGCTCTTGCAGAAGGCACCTGTTATGCTTCCAACACCAACGATTGGTGGCTGAAACTTGATGAATTGCGTGAAATGGTTGGCGAATAAAAGTAGAAACTGTCTATACTCATTTTTGAATATCAAAAATCGGGAATCTTAATATATCCCGATTTTTTCCTGTGTGTTTGTACATACCCCTTTCCCAGAGCATTGAAACCGCTAACTTTCATTCAATCCCGAAGTCCCCGCAATCTCTATAAACAAAATGTGATTGCTCTATATTTGCAACCAATCCATTCCAACGGTTTTCCCAAAATGTTATAATGGCGGCATGTGGAAGAAATTTAGATTGCTCCTTTTATGCGCCTTCATCATATCAAGCACTTTAATCGCCCATCAACAAACGCCTGCCGCAGCTAGCCCAAGTCCTGCTGTTAGTGCTCAGGATTTGCTTGATCTGGTTAATGGACTTCGAAATGCCAATGGTTTATCATACCTGACAGTTAACAGTATCCTGATGTCAACAGCGCAATCCACTGCACAAGCAATGGCAGACAATAACCTCACCTGGCATATCGGGGCCACAAGTGACCGTGTCGCAGCCGCAGGCTACGGCGGAGGAAGCACCGTATGGGCTACTGAAAACTTTGCCGTGGGGTCTGACGGCCTCACGATTGAGCAGATACAAACCTTCTGGGCAGATGCTTTACACATGATTCCCATGACAAACCCGATTTACTGTGATCTGGGTGCCGGTGTCGCCACCGCAAGTGATGGTTCGGTCTACTACGTTGTACATGCCGCTTATTCCTCAACCCATTCCTGCGGTGAATACATTGGCCCCAATGGAATAACCCTGCCAACCATTCAGTCCCTTACATCACAGGCAGGTGGCAGCACCCCCGAAGCTGTACCCACAAATGAAGCTGAATCGCAATGGATGGCACCAGTATTAACGGTTACACCCAATGAAAACGGTGAGTTAATCCATGAGGTGCTTTATGGACACACCTTGTGGTCTATCGCCAAAGAATATGGAATCAACTATCACTCAATCAAAGAAATTAATGGAATGGTATCTGACGATGTCTATGCAGGGCAAGAGCTTCTCATCCCCACACCTGAATTCTGGGCGCTTACACTCACCACCACCCCCACCTCGACGAAAATTTCCATTGAACCAGTCATTGTGGCGACGCAATCAAAATCCACACCTACACCTACGAAATTTGCCCAACCAACCACCACAATAACAAACAAACCCGATCAGAACATACTCACTGAAAATAATTCTTCTAATAACGGTGAAACGAATTCCATCGGTACAATGATGATGGTTGTCGTATTCGCAGCTATTCTAATTATGGGTCTCAGCCTGTGGCAGCCCTGGAAAACCAGAGAAGGTATTAACAAAGAAGAGGAAGATCCATTAAACACCCCTGTGGAATAATAACTCTTTCTTCTTCATATCCTCATCATTTAATAACTCAGTCCAATCACATTATATTTCCCTCAATCAAAGGAGCAGAAAATGCAAAACTTCGAATTTTATAATCCCACACGCATTGTATTTGGAAAAGATACTATTCAAGAGATCACAACCCTGATACCCAAAGACAAAAAGATCTTAATCACATACGGCGGTGGTTCCATCAAACGAAATGGCGTCTATGACCAGACGATGAAAGCACTTGAGGGATTCGATACCCTCGAATTCGGCGGAATTGAACCTAATCCGGTGTATGAAACATTGTTGAAAGCCGTTGCTCTTGTAAAAAAAGAAAATATCGAATTCATGCTCTCAGTTGGCGGAGGTAGTGTGTTAGATGGCACCAAGTTTATCGCAGCTGCCACGAAACTTCCTGAAGGCGTGGATCCCTGGGGAATTCTTACAGGCGAAGCAGAGATTAACGAAGCCCTGCCGCTGGCTTCCATTATGACCCTGCCAGCGACTGGCTCTGAATCCAACCCTAACTCTGTGATCTCACGCAAAGAAACCGACGAGAAATTAGCCTTTGCCAATGAAGTTGTTTTTCCCGTTTTCTCCATCCTCGATCCAGAGACGACTTATTCCCTGCCCATCAACCAGGTGCGTAATGGCCTCGTTGATTCCTTTGTCCACACTATGGAACAATACCTGACCTATCCTGCTCAGGCCCCCATCCAGGATCGCTTCGCAGAAAGCCTCCTTAAGACTATCATCGAAGTCGCTCCTAAAGCACTGGAAACCCCGCCAGACTATGAGTCCCGTTCATCTTACATGTGGGCCGCCACGATGGCCCTAAACACACTCATCGGCAAGGGCGTTCCGCAGGACTGGGCCACGCACGGGATCGGACACGAATTGACCGCCTTTTATGGTCTGGCGCATGCTGAATCGTTGGCTATCGTTGAACCTTCTCTCCTCCGCCACGAAAAATCTGCCAAACACGAAAAACTGCTTCAATACGCAGAGCGTGTGTGGGGACTTGATACCAGCGAAGAGGAGAAAGCTGTCATGGAAGCCATTGAGAAAACGGAGGAATTCTTCAAGTCTCTCCAAATGCCAACCCACTTGTCTGATTATGACATTGATGCCGATGAAGCTGCGGACCGCATTGAAGCACGATTCCAAAAGCGCGATACTCACCTCGGAGAACACGGCACAATTACCGCAAAGGAAACCGCTGAAATTTTGCGTATGGCTGCCTAAGCATTCATAATTTTTTGTCTTTATTCAGACTCTGATGAAAACCAGAGTCTGAATTTTTAATTAACAGTGGAGGAAATGTTCAAATTCTTATGGGACGAACAAAGCAATATCCATTTTTAATAAAATACTTCTTGCAAATTGAAGGAAAATGTCGTAGAATAGGTGCAGAGGTGGTAGTAAGTGGTAACTTGTGGGAATTGAAGGTCGGATAAGGGGTCCGACCTTCAATTGCTAAACAGAAACGAGGAACATATGTTCTACGGCGAATTCAAAAGACATCTTGATGCAAAAGGCAGAGTAATGATCCCAGCAGAATACCGCTCGCTGATCGGGGAATCTGTTTATATAACACTCGGTCTCGATCATAATCTGATGATCTTCCAACCTGCCGTGTATGAACAAGTATTAAACAACATCTTGCAGATGAACATTTTTGATTCAAATGCACGCCGTATTCGACGCATGTTTCTTTCGAAAGCAAGACTCCAAACTGTGGATAAAAATGCACGTATTCGGATACCTTCAGAGTTATCAGCTGCCATTGATCTGCCAAGTGGTTCAGACATCATTTTAGCCGGTAACGGTCACTATATTGAAGTCTGGCGTGAGGAAGAATGGGATGAACTCAACATTTCCCTGGTAGACCCTGAACAAAATGAATTACGATATGAGAAATTCCAAATGGTGTTGCAAACACCTATCCAGCATACAATGCCAAATTCTCCCACAAAACAAGAAACAACAACTCGGCCAGAATGAACCTGCAACAGATTCCACACCATCAACCCGTACTTTACCATGAAATCTTAGCAGCGCTGAAGCCTGGCACCAACCGCCGATACGTTGATTGTACTCTCGGTGCGGGTGGTCATGCATTTGGTATTCTAGAGGCGAGCAGTCCAAACGGACAATTGCTCGGTTTTGATCTTGATTCTTCTGCCATCCAATTGGCTAAAGAACGATTGAAGCCCTTCAGAGATCGAGCCTTCCTGCGCCACAGTTCCTACCTCGAATTAGAAAACACCTTGTTGGAAATGGGATGGGAAGGAGTTGATGGGATCGTCATAGATTTTGGCGTATCCTCCATGCAATTTGACCGCCCTGAACGAGGTTTCTCCTTTCTTAAAGATGGCCCATTGGATATGCGTTTCAACCCTCAAGCAGGGCAGAGTGCTGCAGACCTATTAAACACCCTTTCTAAGGAATCAATTGCAAATATTCTGTGGAAATATGGCGAAGAACAGCAATCACGGCGTATAGCAGCTGCAATCTGCCAGCAACGTCCACTCACCACCACCACAGAATTGGCCGAACTAATCGCCAATACCATTAGAACACGCCCTAGACACGGGCGCAAAGCAATTAATCCAGCCACGAAGACATTTCAAGCGCTTCGTATCGCAGTTAACCACGAACTGGATGCTGTTGAAAACATTCTGCCAATGGCCCTTCAATCACTGAATCCAGGTGGGCGCCTCGCAGTGATCTCCTTTCACTCCCTTGAAGACCGTATTGTGAAGCAGTTTTTTCAAAAGGAAAGCAGAGATTGTATCTGCCCTCCCGAGCAGCCCATTTGCACCTGCAATCACAAGGCCAGCATCTCCAGAATTACACGGAAACCTATCACAGCGAATCCGACAGAATTAAAAGAAAATCGACGTGCTCGCAGCGCAAAGTTGAGAATCGTCGAAAAAAAGAATCATTAATCTTTCTCCCTTAATTGAAAAAATCAATTAAGGATATATTATCCTCTCATCCATTAAGATGGCATAACTTTTGCAGCAAAAACAAAGACAACATAACAGCTTTTGAAAAGAAATTATGACAAAGCAAATGAAGCAAGCCTATCAACAAAAACCCTGGCGCCGCCAGATGAAATGGGTCAGCAGATTGCTGTTGATTGCGTTTTTTGTTGCCCTGGGTTCAGCAATATATCTGGGTCTGGCTGGAGAAGTCACCGCTGTCTCCCAACAATTGCGCGATTTGAATCGAGCGAAAAATGATCTGCAAGAAAGAATTGCCAGTCACGAAAGTGAACTGGCCCGTCTCTGTACAGCGCGAGCAATCCAACCCAAATTAGAAGCCCTGGGTTACGAACACTATTCCTATGAAGATGTCGTTTACGTTGGCGTGGCGGGGTATGAGCCCCTGAGGCCTGTTCAACTGGCCCCCCCTGCCAGTGAGCGCAATTTGACCCAACCGATCTTACGCTCCAGTTATACCCAATCACTCTGGGATTGGCTTACTGGACATGCTTCATCCATCAGTCAGCTGGGCGGTTTCCAGTGAAAAAGAAAAGCAATCCCCGCCTCAATCTCATCGCCTTTTGCTTCAGCCTGATTGCATTTCTCATTCTTGCACAAATCCTTCGGGTTCAGCATAACCCCCTTATGCTTGAAGAAAGTATCGCGCTTGAAGAAACTTACAGTTATCTTCCTATTCGACATGAAGCGGAACGAGGTCGAATCTATGATATTCATGGCAATCTTTTAGCAGGTTCAAAGACAGTTTATGAAATCGGCATTGATCTCTCTGTTACTGAGAAAGATGGGCGTAACCCACAGTTTCTGGCGAACACCATCCTTCAATTTTTTGGGGCTGATTACGACCTTGATCCTGCTTTTGTTAACATGGCAACCAGTATGGAATTCGTTGAGGGAGAAGCCGAATACTTTCAATTTGTGGTGCTGAATAACATTCCACAGGAAACTATAGATGAATTAGCCATCCTAAAAGAATATTATCAAAAACAGCGAGAAAAAATCTCTGAGGCCACTGGCTCTCGAAAACAGGCTTCAGAAAGCACAAAATTGCCCAGTCTTGATGGTCTTGTCTGGGTGCCGCATCTTGAGCGCTATTATCCCGAAGGAGAATTAGCCTCAAACATTCTTGGTTTCACAACTTTCCTTAACCTTGAAAACAAAATTGGTATGTTTGGCATTGAAGAAAATTATGAAGACAAACTACTGTCAGAGGATAGTATAGACTTCCTGCCTCGCAAACCCTACGAAGAATTTGACCTCCAGAATCTCCCAATGGGACAGTCTCTTATACTCACCATTGATCAAAACATCCAGGAAGAAGTTGAACGAATCCTGGATGAAGCAGTTGAAGATTGGAATGCTCAATCCGGCACAATCATTGTGATGGACCCTAAAACTGGCAAAATCATGGCAATGGCTTCAAATCCACGTGCAAACCCGAATGAGTATTGGAATTGGGATCAAGCCATTGGCACCGAGAATAGCTATAACAAAGCCATCATGGACACCTATGAACCGGGGTCCGTTTTCAAGATCGTCACAATGGCGATCGGTCTCGAATCAGGTGCTGTCACGCCTGACACAATGTATAATGATACTGGTTCAATCACGATCGGTGGAGCTGAAGTAACGAACTGGAACTACCGCGGAATGGGTGAACTGGATATGGGAAATTGTCTGAAAAAATCATCCAATGTATGTCTGGCCTGGGTAGGCAACGAAAAAATTGGCGCCGAAGACTTTTATAATGGACTCCACAATTTCGGCCTTGATCGCCGCACCAACATTGATCTTGCGGGGGAAGCTCTCTATCCATTAAAAGAACCCGGAACCGATGCATGGTGGCCCGCAGACCTGGGGCGTCAGGCCTTTGGGCATGGTATCTCGGTCACACCCATTCAACTGATCACTGCCACCTCTGCCATCCCAAATAATGGAAAAATAATGGCCCCGCATATTCTGAATAGTGTCGTCATAGATGGTATTCAATATGATAATATCCCTCAGATAATTGCTAATCCTATATCAAAAGAAACCGCCGCAGAAATAAATGAAATGCTCATTATTTCGGAATTACAAGAAGAAACAGAAACATGGAAAGCTTACATCCCCGGTTATACAATGTGCGGCAAAACGGGTACAGCTATCATTCCAATCGATGCAAATTATTATGAAGATGAAACAAACACTTCTTTTGTTGGCTGGGGCCCAGCAGAAGATCCTCAATTTATCATTTATGTCTGGCTAGAACGACCGAAACCAGAAACGTTCGCCTCTATCGTGGCGGCTCCCGTCTTCAAAGAAGTTGCAGAATACCTGATCACAGCACTCAACATCCCACCAGACGACATACGATTAAAACTAAAATAAAAGGGAGAAAGAATTGATCCAAATCAGGCAGATTATCACAGCCCTGACAACAGAGCCAATTCGCCAGATGATTCTGACGAAATTACCAAAATCAATCGCTGACACCCCTATCAATGGTGCCACGATTGATTCGCGTCAGGTGATCCCTGGTGCAATGTTTGTTGCCCTCTCGGGGGAACGAACAGATGGACATAATTTCATCAGCAATGCTTTTAATAATGGTGCGGCTATCGCATTAATCGAAAAAGACTGCCCTGACTATTCTGTTCTAAATATCACTGAAAATATCAACTCACACAATTTATTTCCCATTGAAGCATTTCCGTTTTGCATTAAAGTAACAAATGCTCTTATTGCCTTACAAGCAATCGCAGCATACTGGCGGTCAACACTTGATTTACAAGTTGTTGGTATCACCGGCAGCGTTGGAAAATCAAGCACTAAAGAACTTGTGGCAAACGTCCTGGGTCAAAAATATCATACCCTGAAAAACCGTGGTAATTTCAATAATGAAATTGGATTGCCACTCACCCTTCTCAACGCGGGTCTTGGTCATGAAGCTGCCGTGTTAGAAATGGGTTTTTTCCTGCCAGGGGAGATTAAATTACTCTGCGAAATTGCCAAACCCTCCATTGGCGTAGTAACGAATGTCGGGACAGTACACGCGGAACGGGCAGGATCACAAGAGATCATCGCTCGAGGGAAAGCAGAGCTGATAGAAGCACTTCCAAAATCTGGCACTGCCATCCTCAACGCAGACGATCCTTATGTCAGGGGTATGGCAAACCAGACTGATGCAAACGTGCTCCTTTATGGCAGACATCCTCAGTCTGATCTGAGGGTAGAAGATATAAAAGGACTGGGATTGAATGGTATCAAATGCACTTTCGTTTACCAGGGTGAAAAATTCTCCATCCACCTGCCATTGATTGGGCGTCATTCAGCTTTTACAGCCCTCCGTGCCGCTGCCGTCGGTCTTGCAGCAGGGTTGAACTGGGAAGAAATTACAGCTGGACTTCAAAAATCACGCAATCAAATCCGTATGGTCGCCACACGAGCATGGAATGGAGCCTTAATTTTAGACGATTCCTATAATGCCGCGCCTGAATCAACCACGGCTGCTTTACGGCTTCTGTCTGATATTCAGGAAGGCACAACAACTCAACGGCATATTGCTGTATTGGGCGAAATGTATGAATTGGGGCAATACGAAAAAAAAGGTCATCAACAAGTTGGACAATATGCCGCTGAAACCTGCGATCTTTTGATTGCAGTGGGAGACCGTAGTAAAATCATTGCCGAGGCAGCAGCTCAAAAAGGCATGGACCCACAAAATATCTATTGGCTGCCTTCGGTTCAAGAGGCTATCGACTTATTAGTAAACACGCTTCAGGAAACTGATGTTGTACTGATCAAAGGAAGTCATGGCTTACGAATGGATCGTATTACCTGGGCACTGGAGACACAGGCATGATAATTGAATTATTCCGCAGCTCTGAAATATCCCTTGCACTCACACTGGCAACGTTGAGCTTCATGGTCACGGTCATCTGGGGAACCCCCTGGATCCGAATCATGAAATTCTTCAAAATCGGTAAATTCATTCGGTCAGACGGCCCTAAACGCCACGATGTTAAAATGGGTACCCCAACGATGGGTGGATTTCTCTTTATTCTCCCTGTAGCCATGTTAACCATCCTCCTCAACGCAACTTCCTTTTTGGGTCTCGATATTTTGGGAGAATCCGCTCTGCTTCCCCTGATAGTGATGTTTGCATATGCCGGACTGGGTGCCATTGATGATTGGGAAGGCATCCGCGGCCCTCGTAAAGGATTGGGAATGCGGGCAAGCACAAAATTTATTGTTCAAATCATCCTGGCTCTCATCATCGCATGGGCATTAAAATACCTTATCAATGTGCCTGACCTGCTTTGGCCAGGCTTTGAAAACACACAGGCATCATTAGATCTTGGTGTTTTTTACGTTCCAATCGCAGCCTTCATTATTGTGGGCTGTTCCAATGCTGTTAACTTTACTGACGGGCTTGATGGTCTTGCAGGTTTGATTTCAGCAACCTGCTTTGCTGCTTTTGGTGCTGTAGCCATACTTCAAGGACAGGTGTTTCTTGGCCGTTTCTGTTTCACACTCGTTGGAGCCTTATTCGGTTTCTTATGGTTCAACGTTCATCCTGCTCAGCTCTTCATGGGCGACACAGGCTCACTCTCCTTAGGCGCTGTCCTTGCTGTTGTAGCGCTGATGACGGGTGAATGGCTTCTCCTGCCTTTGATCGCAATCGTACCATTGAGTGAAGTGCTCAGTGTTGTACTACAAGTCAGTTACTTCAAACTGACGAATGGAAAACGATTATTTAAAATGGCCCCAATCCATCACCATTTCGAACTGTTGGGTTGGAGCGAAACACAAGTTGTTCAGCGTTTCTGGCTCATCAGCCTTCTTTTTGCGATGCTCGGAATCGCCGTCTCATTACTCTAAAGAAAGAATATCATGACTTCCGCTAATCACTTAAAACCATTAAGAGATCAAAAAATCCTCGTTCTGGGTGCTGCCCGTCAGGGATTGGCTCTAACGCGATTTTTCCTTTTGCATGGTTCGGAGGTGGTGCTAAATGACAGTAGCACTGAGAAAATTCTCAGCAGCGAGATCAATGACATGCAGAAATGGATACAGGAGAATCAATCCAGAGTCACAGGCTCTCTTCAATGGCACCTAGGCAATCATCCGCAGCATTTATTAGACGGATGTGATGTCCTGTTCGTTTCCGGTGGTGTCCCCTTAACTTTGCCTATCATCCGGGAAGCACAAAAGCGTGGTATTCTAATCAGCAATGATTCACAAGTATTCATGGATGAAGTTCCCTGCCCGGTGATCGGTATCACAGGATCCGCTGGAAAAACAACTTCAACTGCATTGCTGGGAAAAATTCTTCAGGCAACTTTGCAAACCAAGGATCGAAAAATTTGGGTTGGAGGCAATATCGGCCTCCCGCTGATTGAACAAGTTGTGGAAATGAATTCAGAAGACCTGGTGCTTTTAGAATTATCATCCTTCCAGCTTGATCAGATGAATACTGTCCCCCAAATTGCTGCCATACTCAACCTGACACCAAACCATCTGGATCGGCATGGCACAATGGAAGCTTATATAGCCGCCAAGGCTAACATCCTTCGCTATCAAAAGCCATTAGATTGGGCAGTATTAAATCATGAGGATGCGAATTGCTGGCAATTACAAGACTTTGTGCAGGGTAATCTGGCGACATTTGGAATGAAGCGAGCAAACCTTAACATTCCTCAAACTTACTTACAAAAGGACCAACTCTTTCTGTTTGATGGCAATGAAGAACAGTTCATACTCAACACCGCAGAAATTCAGTTGCGAGGAAGACACAATATTATGAACGTGCTCGCTGTATGCCTCCTCGCTCACCTATCGGGGGTTCCCGTCAAATCAATACGGCCAATCATTAAAGAATTTCACGGCGTTGAACATCGTTTAGAACTCGTCCGCATTCATAACAGCGTCCAATGGTATAACGACTCAATTGCGACCGCACCGGAACGCAGCATGGCCGCCATCCAATCGTTTAGTGAACCTCTTGTACTTCTCCTGGGAGGAAAAGATAAAGACCTCCCCTGGGAGAAATTGGCTTATTTAGTGCACCGTCGTGTGCATGATGTCATTCTATTTGGTGAAGCATCAGAAAAAATCGAAATCATCCTGCACAAAACAAAAAATAACACCAGCCTCACAAAGATTACAAAATGCAATCATCTAAAAGACGCTGTGAGAACTGCGGCAAAAGCTGCCCATCCCGGTGATATTGTTTTGCTTTCACCCGGCGGCACCAGCTACGATGAATTTAAAGATTTTGCAGAGCGTGGAGAAAGGTACAGGCAATGGGTGCATCAAATTTTGTAAAGAATCCTGGACAGAGAAAAAAAAGACAGTTCAGCTTAAAAGGGTTGGCACTCAAAATTGATCTTCCTCTGCTGATCACTGTTATTCTGCTTTTAATCATAGGCTTAATCATGGTTTATTCTTCCTCCATGCAATACGCTGTTCTTATTGATACTGATAAACCAGCTGCACTCTTCCAAAAACAAGTAATTTTTGTCATTGGGGGTTTGGTGGTTGGCTTCGTCGCTTATAGATTTGATTATCATTGGTTGAAACCCCTTGCCCCCTATATCATGGGAAGCATCATTGTTCTGCTAATCATTGTTCTCATGCTCCCTGTAACCGAAAACGAACCAAAACGAACATTGTTCGGAGGCTCTGTACAACCATCAGAACTGGCCAAAGTGGTCGTCATCATCTATCTCTCTGTATGGATTGGGCAGAAAAAAGATCAGCTCAATCTTCTGGCAAGCGGAATCATTCCGATGATTCTGATTCTTTCTACAATCTGTGTCCTCATCATGCTGCAACCCGATAATAGCGCTATGCTGACGATTCTCTTCCTGGGCATTCTTCTGTTCGTCATTGGCGAAGGAAATGTACGTCTGATTATTCCTGTTGTCATCTTTTCCCTTGTCATCTTCGGGATAGCATATTTCACTTCAGGAACAATCCAATCACGTCTGGATGGATATTTTGCCTCTATGAACAGCATGAACACATTGGATTACCACATTCAACAGTCCCTATCTGCTATTATCCGCGGCGGTTGGTTTGGCACCAACCTGGGTGAGGGCACAGCAAAATATATCGGCTTGCCAGTTCCATGGACCGATTCAATCTTCGCGGTAATATTGGAAGAATTAGGATTTTTTGGTGGCGCCTTCATTGTCTTCCTCTACCTGGTAATTCTTTTCCGGGGCTTTAAAATCGCTGAGGATGCGCCAGATCTTACTGGAAAATTATTAGCTTCTGGGCTTACAAGCTGGATTGTTTTTGAAGCCTTCATCAATATGGGCGTTATGGTACGTCTGTTTCCTGTCGCAGGAAACGCGCTCCCATTAATTAGTTATGGCGGTTCGATGATGGTGACTACCCTGGGGTCTCTTGGGCTGATCTTTAGTGTTAATCGATCCGTTATTGAAAAACAAGTTGGTGACGAAAGGAGATCCCTCGATGCGGCTGTTGATCTGCGCGGGCGGAACGGGCGGGGGCGTGTACCCCGCGTTAACCGTTCTAAACGAACTCGAAAATTCCCAACCTGAGATTAAAAAAACCACTCTCTGGATTGGTGGAGATGGGGGAATGGAAGCTAACCTTGTTCAGCGTGCCGGCATTGCGTTTGAAAGCATCCCGGCCGCTGGGCTTCATGGGGTTGGACCTAAATCACTTCCCAAAAACATCCTTCAGTTAATGGCAGGGTTCGTAAAATCTCGCCGCATTCTCAAAGAATTCAAGCCCGATGTCCTCTTTTTCACTGGTGGTTATGTAGCTGTGCCAATGGCCCTGGCCGGACGACGATTCCCTTCCCTGCTGTTTGTTCCTGACATTGAACCAGGCCTTGCTTTGAAATCCATCACTCGTTTTGCCGATGTGATTGCGATACCGAATGAAGAATCAATCTCATATTTCAAGAAAACCATTGTTGAAAAACATCTTAAAATTACCGGTTACCCGACACGATCTGAGCTCTCATTAATGAAGAAAGAGGATGCGCAAAAGCACTTTCACTTAATTCCAGACATCCCGACTCTTCTGGTTTTCGGTGGCAGCAAAGGTGCCCAATCCATTAACAGGGCTCTTCTACCCCTCTTACCAACTTTGTTGAACCGTTTTCAAATCATTCATATCAGTGGGAATTATAATTGGGAGGAAGTGAACGAAGAAAGGGAGAAGCTCCCTGAATCCCTATTAAAAAATTATCATGCTTTTCCCTACCTGCACGAGAAAATGAGTGCAGCTCTCCGCAGCGCCGACTTAATCATCTCTCGCGCTGGCGCATCGATACTCGGTGAATATCCTATCATTGGTACACCTGCTATTCTCGTACCCTACCCCTTCGCCTGGCGTTATCAGAAGGTCAATGCTGAGTATCTGGTCAGTAAAAATGCAGCAATTTTACTGCCAGACGAAGAAATGCCTGAAAAACTACTGGATTTAATTAACGATTTATTCGATCAACCTGATAAACTGGAATTAATGAGGCAGTCATTGCGCAAGCTGCGCCAACCACAAGCAGCCAAAATCCTGGCACAACAATTACAGATACTGGCTAAACGAAAATAGACTGACGGAAGGAACTCACGATTATGATTTATTTACACACATTACTCTGGTTTCTTATAATCCTTTTTGCCATCATTGGGATTTCCCGTGGTGCCGCAAAAGAACTTCTTGTAACAATCTCAGTCCTGATTGCCATTTTTGTACTTTCACTCCTTGAATTGACCGAGTTTTTCAAAACAACACTGGCCGCAATGGAAGATGGGATGGTGTTGTTCTGGGTGCGATGTGGAATTCTTACTATCTTTGCATTAGCAGGCTATCATACGCCCAGCGAAAAGTTCAATCTAAGATCACAAATTACCCCCAATGAAAAAATTGAACACTTTACAGGCTTCATCATCGGTGCCCTGAACGGCTTCTTAATTTTCGGCACTCTATGGTTCTTTATCCATGCCGCTAACTATCCTGGTGAAACAATATTTTCATCAGTAAATGGCCCTGTTGCTGAGCTAAACGAACGAGCATTGAATTTCATTGAATTCCTTCCTCCATCATGGCTCCAGGGAACCGTCCTCTATGTTGTCGTTGCATTTCTGGTGATGTTCATTCTCATCATGGTCATCTAATCGTATATAGGTTTTTCGATGAAAAATACCCGTCACATTCATCTGATTGGAATCGGGGGCACTGGCCTTTCAGCCATTGCCCGTGTCTTGCTTGAACAAGGGTATCTAGTAAGCGGATCAGACATGCAAAATTCTCCTCTGGCAGAATCCATTTCTGAAGTTGGCGCAACTGTATTTATCGGGCACAAGGCACGCCAAATCGCTGGTGCAGACCTCATCGTACGGTCTTCCGCCATCCCCGATAATAATCCTGAAATTATCGCCGCGAAAGCCGCTGGAATTCCGATCTATAAACGATCTCAATTCCTTGGAAAAATTTTAGAGTCAAAAGATTGTTATGCGATCGCTGGAACCCACGGAAAAACAACCACCACATCCATGCTGGCATGGGTATTCCATACCCTCAATCTCGATCCTTCTTACATCATTGGAGGTGTTTCAAAAAATCTTAACAACAATGCCCATGCTGGGAACGGAAATATTTTTGTCATTGAAGCTGATGAATATGACAACATGTTTCATGGTCTTGATCCAAAATTAGCTATCATTACCAACATGCAGCATGACCATCCTGATTGCTTTCCAACAATGCAGGATTACAAAACTTCTTTTATTACCTTCCTGCATCGGCTAAAACCCGATAGTACGGCGCTGGTCTGTGCAGATGAGCCAAACGCGGCTTCACTTGTTCAGGATGTACTGCCAAATACTAACGTCTTCACTTATGGTTTTAACAGTGATGCAGATTATCACGTCCACAATTTACAGAAGACACATAACAATAATCTGAAGTTTGATATTTCTTTCAATAGAAAACCGCTCCAGTCAGTGACATTGCAGGTTCCAGGGAAGCACAACACGCAAAATGCCTGTGCTGTGCTGGCTGCCTGTCATCAATCTGGTTTTGACATCGAAAGAGCCGCCGCTGCATTGCATCAGTTTGAGGGCAGCAAACGTCGTTTTGATATTCGCGGAACGATTGGTGGTATCACCATCATCGACGATTATGCACACCACCCCACTGAAATCGCAGCCACAATGCAATCCGCTCGCCAGTGGTATCCGAATCATCGAATCTGGGCTGTCTGGCAGCCGCATACCTATAGTCGGACCCAAACATTAATGGACGAGTTTATCAACTGCTTCACGGATGCAGATTGTGTAGTTATCTCAGAAGTCTATGCAGCACGGGAGAAAAATGATTCATTTTCTGCCAGACAAATTGCTGAAAAAATTAAAAAAGACAAGGTATACTTTACTCCCCAACTAGAAGATGCAACGGAGTTGCTTCTCAATGAACTACGCCCCAATGATGTGATGATTGTCTGCTCAGCGGGTAATGCGATTGAAATCAGCAAACAGGTTTTTAACTCCCTAAAAAACCGCAGCTCTTCTACTGAACTACAGGAACATGCCCATGTCTGAACATGTGAAATCATTCCTCTCACAGGAACAACAAAACACTTTGATAAATTCATTTGGCGATCATGCCAGGGCTAATGAATCCATCGCACCTTACACCACAATCAGGATTGGCGGTTCTGTTGATGTTCTTATGGTGGCGCATAATGAAACCGAATTAAGCAAGATGACCCAAACATGCTGGGAACTGAACATTCCCATGATGGTATTGGGCAATGGCTCAAATGTACTCATCAGTGATAAGGGAATTCGCGGGGTATGTATCATCAATCACGCCGACCAGATCAAACTCATCGAAGATCCTAAAAAACCAGGTGAAATGAACCACATCTTCACAGAATCGGGTGCTCTGCTGGGAAAAGTCTCTAGATTTGCTGAGGAGCATGCCCTCGCGACTTTTGAATGGGCAGAGGGTATTCCCGGCACCATTGGGGGCAGTATTATCGGCAACGCTGGTGCTTATGGCGGCGAAATTGCCGGTAACTTCGTCTCTGCAAAAATTCTGCAACGAGGAAAAGAGAAAACCCTCTTTTTTTCAGAAGATATGGATTTCCGCTATCGTTACAGCATTTTTAAACACAACAAAGAGGATTTTATCGTCCTTTCTGCCATCTTCAAACTGGAGGCTGGCGAGAAAGAAACAATCCGACAGCTCATGCTGGAAAATCAAAAGAAGCGCCGCAAAAAACAATCATCCTATAAAAGCATTGGCTCTGTTTTTAAAAACCCGGCCAATGATTACGCCGGGCGTTTGATCAACCGGCTGAATTTAAAAGGGATGCGAGTTGGTGATGCAATGATCAGTTATGAACACGCCAATATCTTCGTCAATGTTGGGAAAGCCAGTTCAACCGATTATCGGCGGCTTATTGAATTGACACAGAAAAAAGTGTTCGCCCATTATGGTATCCAATTAGAACCAGAAATTTTATTCATCGGAGAATGGTAAATGACACAACGTAAAATCAACTTAGCCGTACTTTTTGGGGGACGATCTGGTGAACATGAGGTTTCACTTGAATCTGCACGTTCTGTTTTCAATGTTCTATCACCTGAAAAATACAATGTAATCCCGATCGGTATCACCCATGAAGGATTATGGTTAACAGGAGAAGGAATACACGCATTTCTCTCAGGTGAAAGCAATGCCACGATGGAAGGCTTTCAACGCGTCACCTTTCTCAATGAGCCCGACTGCCATACACTCTTCACCTTAGATGGTGAAACGATTAAACCACTTGTCGACATTGATGTGGTCTTCCCCATGCTGCACGGCACTTTCGGAGAGGACGGCACCCTGCAAGGTTTCTTTGAAATGGCTGGTTTTGCTTATGTGGGAGCTGGTGTTTTAGGTTCGGCCGCAGGAATGGACAAAGCTCTATTTAAAGATGTTATGCGTGCCAATCATATACCTGTCGTCTCGTCAATTATTGTCAGCCGCAAAGAAATCCGCAACGAGATGGCACAGATTCTTGACCAAATAGAAGCGTTAACCGCTTATCCCATCTTCACAAAACCTGCCAATCTTGGCTCTTCTGTTGGCATCAGCAAATGCAAAAATCGAGCAGACCTGTTAGAAGGCATCATGGAAGCCGCACGGTTTGATCGACGTGTCCTGATCGAAAAAGGAATAGACGCCCGCGAGATTGAAATATCTGTATTGGGCAATGAATATCCTAAAGCATCACTTCCCGGAGAGGTGATTCCATGTGAAGAATTTTATTCTTACGATGCAAAATATGTCGATGATGATTCTGAATTAATCATTCCAGCCCCCCTGCCCTTTGAGCTGCAGGAAGAACTTCGCGAAGTGGCTGTGCGTGCGTATAAAGCTATTGACTGTGCTGGAATGGCCAGGGTTGATTTCCTAATGGACAAAAAAACGGGTGAGTTTTACCTCAACGAAGTGAATACAATACCGGGCTTTACCAGCATATCGATGTACCCAAAGCTATGGGAGGCAACTGGCCTGCCTTATGCAACTCTTGTAGATGAATTAATTCAACTGGCCCTTGATCGCAAGAAGGAACGCGATGAGACCATCTATACTTATGAAGGTTGATCCCTTATAGGTGAGGAAATTGTGACTGCAAAATTTGTTAACACAAAGAAAACCACACGGGCAGACCGTCTTCGGCAACAGCGAGAAAAGAAACAACCTCGTCCTGTTGAGGTGACTGTTGAGAAAAATGGAACACCTGTCACGCCGCCTGGTGTGCTGCCAGACACCGGTGAAAAACAAACCCGGCTGGGCAGCAATGTGTTCGCACGTCCAATTTCCAACACTCATGGAGCAGGCAAACTGGTTCGAAAGATGAAACTAAAACCCAGGGGAAAACGAAATGTTTCAAAACGCATCACCATTCCTCTTAATAAACAGGGAGCTGAATTACAGCTCTCGACACTGTCATTCGTTCGCTTTGGTTGGCGTGGTGCTTCAGGACTGATCTTCATCGTTCTATTCATTGCACTGATCGTATTACTCCAGCAGAAGGTCGAAGGTATTCAATTTATTGGTATCCAGGATAGTCTGGCATCGGATATTGAGAATGTGCTCAATTTGAACGGTAAAACCATTTTTTCGATAGACCCGGAATATATCAAAAGAAAAATGGATAGAGCTTTCCCAAAACTGACTGAAGTGAAAGTTAGTATCCAACTCCCCGCCAAGGTAATCGTATCAGCAAAGGAACGCACACCGGTGTACGCGTGGGTAAACGGAACTTTTACTTACCTCATCGATAATGAAAATCTGATCTACCCGGCATCGCCTGGTGAGGATGTAACATCCTTGATGTTGATCACCGCGGACACGATGCCAACAGAAGTATCCATTGTTGAGAGAAGCAATGATATTATCCAGGACATTATGGACGATCTTTATCCATACGATAGTGATGAAGATCAAGCAACAGAAAATACTACCAGTCAATACACCTATACCATAGATGGCAAAATAATTGCAACCATTGAACAAATCATTCCCTATCTTCCACAAGAATCGTCATTGATTTACAGCCAGGAACACGGCTTTGGCTGGCAAACGAAAGAGGGTTGTGATACATATTTTGGAATTGCTTTAGAAGACATGCCGATGAAATTGGCTATGGTTAGGGCAATTGAACAATCTTTGGTTTTAAATAATATAAAAGCAACTTTGATTAGCGTTGAATACTTACACGCACCATATTATCGGGAGGAATAAATTGATGGAAGATACAATCATTGTTGGAATGGATATCGGTACATCAAAAGTATGCACCCTGGTCGCTAAAGCGGAAGGCCGTAATCGTTATCATATTCTTGGGGTTGGCATTGAACCAGCAAAAGGCATTCGCAAAGGGGCGATTGTCGATCTGAATCAAGCCAGCCGCAGTATTCGCCGTTCGATTGAAAAAGCCCAACGTACCTCTGGGATGGAAATCAGTGCTGCTTTCGTCAACCTTGCCGATACAGACGCCAAATCAACCAACAATCGCGGAGTGATTGGTGTCGCTGGCAACATGATTACACAGAGCGATATTGACCGCGCGCTTGAGTCTGCCAAAGCCATCCCACTGGATCACAATGCTGAAATCATTCATGTCATTCAACGAGGATTCGTTGTTGATGGTAATGACGGCATCCGCACCCCTATCGGTCTATACGGCTACCGTATGGAGGTGGAAGCCCATATCATCAGTGCTGAAGGTTCCACCATCGAGAACCTCAATCAGGCCGTCGCTCAAAACGGTGTACAGGTGTTGAACTATGTCCTCAATCCTCTGGCCTCAGGTGAAGCAGTTCTCTCTGAAACCGAGAAGCAAATGGGCGCCATCATCTGCGATATTGGTGCCGGTACCACAGATATTGCCATATACATCAATGGTGATGTCTGGTATAGCAAAATCTTGCCAATTGGCGGTGATCTCATTACCAGTGATATCGCTGCTGGACTTCGCCTCTCAACAGAAGAGGCCGAAGAGGTTAAGAAGCTGAATGGCTACGCGATTGAGGCTCATATTGATGAAAACGAGGCTTTCGTAGTGCATGCCTTCGGCACAGACACACCTATCCATGTCAGCCGTCAAACACTGGCTCATATCATCGAAGCCCGTACAGAAGAAATCTTCTACATGGTGCTGCAAGAAATCAAACGCTCTGGTTATGATGGCTTGCTACCTGCCGGCATGGTGCTGACCGGTGGAACCAGCTTGTTGCCAGGTATTCATGATTTAGCAAACAGCGTCATGAATATGCCTGTACGAATCGCGCAGCCTGAAAATCTTTATGGCCTTGTAGATCAGTTGAAATCGCCTTCGTTTTCAAGCAGCGTGGGGCTGCTCCATTGGGCGATGCTCTATCTCGAAGCAGAAAGTAATCGTCAAGGGAAAGCAACGACAAAGGGAAGGGGTAGTGAACGTCAATTTTCTTCGGTAGTTGATTTTATCAAAGAAATATTTAAACAATTACTACCCTGATTTCAGTTGCATAATATTTTTTAACCAGTATACTTATTTTTAAGTTTTTGAGGAGTTAATAACTATGGAATACAATTTTAATCAGAACCAGGCAGAAACATTTGCCAGAATCAAAGTCATTGGAGTGGGCGGCGGCGGTTGCAATGCCGTCAACCGAATGATTGATGAAGGTCTGCATGGCGTTGAATTCATTGCTGTGAATACAGATGCACAGGCATTAATGGATTCCAAAGCGCAGACACGTGTCCGCATCGGCGATAAGGCGACCCGCGGATTAGGCGCAGGCGGCGACCCCGAACTGGGGCAAAAAGCCGCCGAAGAATCTCGTGAAGAACTTCGCCAGGTCATCAAGGGCAGCGATATGGTCTTTGTGACCGCTGGACTTGGCGGTGGGACAGGCACGGGCGGCGCCCCTATTGTGGCAGAAGTTGCCAAAGAAGAAGGTGCTCTCACGATCGGCGTGGTCACACGTCCCTTCACATTTGAAGGGGTTAGACGTGCCCAATCAGCCGAAGAAGGCATTTCGAATCTGCGTGAAAGCGCCGATACTCTCATTGCTATCCCTAATGACCGCTTATTGCAAATTGTTGACAAGCGTGCCAGTTTACAGGATGCTTTTAAAATTGCAGATGATGTGCTCCGACAGGGTATTCAGGGTATTTCAGAACTGATTACCAAGCCGGGCCTCATCAACCTTGACTTCGCAGATGTTCGCTCGATCATGTCTGAAGGCGGCGCGGCCCTCATGGCCGTCGGCTCAGCCAGCGGCGAAGATCGTGCACGCATTGCTGCGGAACAAGCGGTTTCCAGTCAATTACTCGACATTACGATTGATGGCGCACATGGTATCCTGTTCAACATCACCGGCGGCCCTGAAATGACCCTCTTTGAGGTCAATCAAGCCGCAGCTATCATTCAGGAAACTGCACATCCCGATGTTAATATCATCTTTGGCGCGGTCATTGACCCAACCATGGGTGACGAAATTCGTCTCACCGTCATCGCTACAGGATTTGAGGGTACACTCGTAAGAACCAGTACCCATCCGGCAGCAAATGACGTACAATCAAATAGAACACTATCAACATCGCAACAACATACCCGCGCGCAGGCTCCGTCGGTTCGTGAACGCGAAACAGTTTCTGTTTCAAATCAACAATACAGTCAGGCCCAACCAGGCCGCACCGCTTTTGAACCACGCGTAATCAACACCGAGGATATTAATATCCCCGCTTACCTGCGAAATCGCTATAAGAATAATCAGGGAGGCAATCGGTAAAATTCTTTCCCTTTTGTTTTCCTCGCGACCGCGAGTTTGTACATTAAAGCTGATACCAGGAAAGTTGCGCAGGCACCCCTTGGCATGTGCTCCTTCCTGCTGTCCGAACACGGGGCAGATCTCCCGCAGGTTCCCACTTATTAACTCCTCCCAAAAAATGCTGGTTCTCCTGTAGATCAAGATCTGTCCCATTTTTTTACACCTCGAGGTTCCTCCACCCCACAAAGGAGGAACTTCTTTTATTAAAATGGTTTAGTCCTATTTTAAAGAAGCCAATAAAGGAAAGATTGAAGGCATTGCTCTCTTATTCCTTTTCTAATATTAAATAACCTGGTTCATCCTACCACTTTGCGAAATGCTCTTCAGCAAAACCAACCAACCCCTGAATATTGATCTTCTCGCCATCATCCGCAACAACATATCCTGAGTAATGACCGAATAATTGGTGAACGGAACTCCCCATTAAAAGCAGATCAGTCTCTGCGACACGGTCATAAAAAGGTGTCATTGTTAACTGCAATCGATCATCATCAGCGGTCATATACCAGGGCTGTTTATAATCTTGAGAATCGAAAGTGAACTTCACATTCCCCAACTTTTGCACCTCCCCATCCAGAATGAAAGCATTCTCAGTGGCCTTCGACAAATCACCAAACCCATAGCCCATATTCAAGCCAAACCGCCGCCCATCTGCAAGAAAACCAGAAGCACTTGCCCAAACCCAGTGTGATGAAAACGCCCATACACCCCTCCCCCAATCCTGGTTTCCCAATGCGGTATGGGGTGAAAGCTCTATAGTACTCCCGCCATAACGCACAGATCCGCTGACAGGCATGCAATTGATTTTCCGATTGAAATAAAATCGCTTTCTTTCGATCGGAATGACAATGTTCATCGACTGATGTGCGTCGGGTAATTCCATCACCGCGTCTACATACAGCCCCGCTTTGCCAAATTCTGGCCACTCGCAGAATATATGCCGGTTTTCCCCTTCAACCGAGAAATGAAGCTTGAGCTTCTTGTTTTCAAAGCCGCAGCTACCTTTGGTGCTGTTGCGCGCCAACTCCACACCCTGTCCAAATGGCGTAATGATGGTCTCTTCTTCATATTCCCCGCTGTCAAAATCCAGCACATAACAAAACATCACCCCCATATATCCGATATTTGAGATGGTGAAGGAATAATAACGCTTCTGTGTGGTGATGCCGTAATAATCCCAGCGTTTGATGCGCAAACCTTGCAGGAATTTTAGTGAATAGAAATGAGCATCTTCCAGGTTGCAATCGAGCATAGGCTGGGGAGACCAGCCAACCTGGGCCAGGGTTCCATCTTCATGCAGTAATTTTCCACGCTGTTTGATGAGCGTTTGATGAGGATATACAGACATATTTTTCTCTCCCATATGTGATTGATTCTTCAGTTGAAAACAATTGGTAATCCAATTATACAACACCTCGATGGGGAAAAAAGAATCATCCCTGATGTAATTGCGGCATTGAAGGTTTTGAAAATTCGCTTGACAAATCACACAAATTTCATATAATTGTCTTTGCCGTTCCACACTAGCTCAATCGGCAGAGCAAGCGGCTGTTAACCGCTCGGTTCGTGGTTCGAGTCCACGGTGTGGAGCCTTTTACACTAATCCCTTTGCGCAAACAGAGGGATTTTTCTTTGTATGTATTTGAAAAAAATGTTATAACTTAAGCAGGCGATCATTTTTCTTAATCAATGGTGCCTGATTTGTAAAATAGTTTTTTTAAAAGGAGGATTAATCACATGGGTAGAAGAGATAAAGCTGGCAAAGAAGCCCGAAAACCGAAAAAGAAAAAGGTGAAAACTCCAGTCGCCCGCCCAAGCACGGTGGAAAAGATTAAAAAAGAGTAACTGGGAGCGAGCCTCTTACGGATGATGCTTCGTTGCTAAGATTAGAAAAAATCAAGCTGACACAAAATGTCAGCTTGATTTTTTGACTCCAGAAAGAACCATTATCAGATCATAAAGGGCACGGAAGTGCTAAAAATAAAAGTAAATAAATTCTCAGTTTTTTAATGGAGTTCCACTCCCCCCGCAACTCATAAATCCTTCTAAACCCTCGGCCCGGCCTCCCGAACTTCGACTGTAACACGATCCAGATACTGCTTGAAATTCTCGCGGAACATCTCTGCCAGTTTGCGCGCCTGCGCATCGTAAGCTACCCCGTCCGCCCATGTGCCGCGCGGGTTTAAAACCTCAGACGGCACGCCCGGGCAGGACTGCGGCACCAGTAAACCAAACACAGGGTCCGCCCGGCATGGCACAGTGTCCAGCTCCCCGGCCAGCAGCGCGTCAATCATCGCCCGTGTATAAGCAATCTTCATGCGTGAGCCGGTGCCGTAGGCACCCCCCGTCCAGCCTGTGTTGACCAGCCAGCACTGCGAGCTGTGGCGTTGAATCTTTTCACCCAGCAGCTTCGCGTACACCATCGGATGATGCACCATGAACGGCCCACCGAAACAGGTGCTGAAGGTAGCCTGCGGCTCCTTGATGCCTTTCTCCGTTCCCGCCACCTTCGCGGTATAACCCAAAAGAAAATGATACATCGCCTGTTCAGGCGTCAATTTCGAAATCGGCGGCAGCACCCCAAAAGCATCCGCTGTGAGAAAGACCACATTCCGTGGATGCCCCCCCATCCCGCTCGGTTCATGGTTTTCAATCTCCCGCAGCAAATACGATGCGCGGGTGTTTTCCGTTATCGTCGCATCATCAAGATCAATCGCTCTTGTCTCAGGATCAATGACTACATTCTCTAAAATAGTGCCGTAACGGCGCGTTGTGGCGTAAATTTGGGGTTCATCTGCTTCTGACAGCCGGATCACTTTTGCATAGCAGCCCCCTTCAAAATTGAACACCCCCTGGTCGCTCCAACCATGTTCATCATCTCCGATCAAACGCCGCCTGGGGTCTGCTGAAAGGGTTGTTTTCCCGGTACCTGACAGACCGAAAAAGAGCGCCGAATCACCATCAGCACCAATATTGGCAGAACAGTGCATCGGAAGCACGCCCTGAAGCGGGAACAGGTAATTGAGCACCGTGAAAACCGTCTTCTTAATCTCCCCCGCATAGCGTGTACCGGCAATCAGGGCCAGTTTCTGCCCCAGATGAATCACCACAACAACATCCGAACGTGTGCCGTCAATTTCCGGTTCAGCTTCAAACCCCGAAGCCACCAGAACAGTGAATTCTGGCCGGAATGTCTGAGGAGAAGGAACGCGTGCATGGCGGAACATATTATAAGCAAACAAACTGCCCCAGGCATTATCCGTTACAATTCGTGCCGGAAACCGGTACTGCGGATCTGCGCCGCCGTAACAATCCTGAATATATAACTCGGTCTGGCTGTAATATTCGAGTATGCGTAATTTAAGCGCTTCGAATTGCGCTTCGCTGAAGGCTTTGTTCTCCTGCCACCATACCGCATCACGGCTGGAAGGTTCATCGACAAAGAACTTATCTTTCGGAGAACGCCCCGTACATTTACCGGTATAAACAACTAACGGGCCATGAGACGCAATCATCGCTTCCCTGCGCCGAATCACTTCTTCATACAGAGAAGGCGGTTTCAGATTCCAATGCACTTTCCTCGTTTCCACCACAGTGTCAGGAGTCAATGCAAATTTCGTACTGCGTACAAAGAACAAAGCAACCTCCTCTACTCGTTGCCAGTCACCAGTGCAAGAAGCGCCATACGGATTGGCACACCATTGTAAGCCTGACGGAAATAGGCTGCCCCTTCAAATTCATCAACATCACGTGAAAGTTCATCTGTACGCGGCAGAGGGTGCATAATCGTCATCCCATGTTTGGCCTCCGCCAGCAGGTTTGCATCAACAACATATATCCTTTTCAAACGTTCGTATTCAGCTTGTTCAGTAAAGCGCTCTTTCTGCACCCTGTTCATATAAAGCACATCACTTTTTGCCACGGCTTCCTTCAGATCAGGGATTTCGATGATCTCAATGCCATCCGCACGCAACGCTGCCGTGATCTCCCCCGGCATGCGGAGTTCTTCTCGGGAAACAAAATAAAACCGGGGGCCATACTTGCCCAGCAGCCACGAAAGGGAATGTGCTGCTCGCCCATTCTTCAAATCACCGGCAAGGGTGACTGTCAGGTTATTCAGGCGGCCTCTTTCTTTATTGATCGTATATACATCCATCAAAGACTGCGTCGGGTGCTGCCCAGCGCCATCCCCTCCGTTTATGATCGGTACATCCGCCCCTTTCGCCAATTCCTGCGCGCTGCCTTCATCATTATGGCGAATAACTGCCACATCAGCATAGCCTTCAATCAGCTTGCCAACATCGTAAAGGCTTTCCCCTTTGACTGCTGAACTTGAGAATTTTGCGTCGGAAACAGAGACCACCTGCCCCCCCATGCGAATCATGGCTGTCTCAAAAGAAAGCCGCGTCTGCGTTGAGGGCTCATAAAACAAGGTCGCTAATATCCTGCCTGTCATGTTTGTCAGACGACCTCCTGACAATAATACATTTTCATAACGCGCAGCAGTATCCATCACTAAGCTGATATGTTCCAGCTTAATATCTTTAACATGCAGAATGTCTTTGCCATTTAAAACCGTTGACATCCAGCCATTCCTTTCTCCTTTGAGCATTGGTGTGTACACCAAAGGATATCTATTGGGTTCAGGTTTTCCTTAATGTCATTATAGTATGAATTTTCGATTTTCACAGAGGCAAAAACAGTTAAATTTACATTCCCGTAAATCATCCATAGATAGAAGCAAACAAGGCATCTAGTGCGCTAGATATCTTGTTTGCTATAGAATTTAGTATCACCATGAGACCATTTTTTCAATATGCTATAATCGAATCAGGAGAAACTGAGTTCTTCTATATTTATCGCAACTTACCTCGTCATTAAGTTCTTCAGTTAGAAATTTTCGCAGGAGAGAAGTATGAAGGAACCAAGAAAAACGATTCTATTCTGGTGTCCACGCATCCTAAGTATCCTCTTTGCCGCCTTTATCACACTGTTTGCCCTCGATGTCTTCGAAGAAGGGTATGCCCTTGGAGAATTGCTGGTCGCCCTTTTCATGCACCTTATACCAACCTTTCTCATCATTATCGCAATTATAATCGGCTGGAAAAGAGAATGGATTGGAGCAATGCTCTTTGTTGGATTGGCAATCTTTTATGTCGGCATGACTGCTTTTAGGAT
>CAZQSG010000005.1:0-21158 GCA_964595925.1 uncultured Anaerolineaceae bacterium
CTTCGTTTCCCTAGTAATTTCCATGCTCATCGGAACGATCAGCGCTCTTGCGTTGGAGAGCCGCATCCTGTTTTTCAAATACCTTGCTCGTGCCTATGTGGAAGGCATCCGCTCAACTCCTTTTCTCGTACAAATCAACTTCTTTTACTTCATCATCGCTACAGCGCTGGCCATTAATAATAAAGTATTCCTCGGTATCCTGATCCTCTCAATCTTCACTGGAGCTTATGTGACGGAGATTATCCGCGGTGGATTGCAAAGTATCCCTGAATCGCAGTGGATGACGATCCGCTCCCTCAGCTTCACCCGAAAACAGGCCTATCTTTTCATTATCTTTCCACAGGTCTTCCGCCGCATCCTGCCATCGCTGGCCGGACAACTTTCTTCGCTTGTCAAAGATTCTTCACTCCTGTCGATAATCGCTGTCAGCGAACTGACCAAGAGCGTTCTCGAAGCTGATGCCATCACCTTCCGTACCTTCGAGAACCTGACTTTTCTGGCCGTTGGATATATGGTCATCACCATCCCAATATCACTCCTCTCCAAATACCTCGAAAGGAAATATTACTATGAATCTTGATGTCCACGGACTCACAATGACCTACGATGGGCAAAATGCTCTCGATGACCTTTCCGTGCAGCTCAAAGACATCCAGTCTCTGGTAGTGATCGGCCCCTCGGGCGGGGGAAAATCCACTTTTCTACGGGTGCTGGCTGGTCTGGAAATTCCCAAACAAGGTAGTGTCGCTTTCGATGAAATTCATATGAACTTTGAAGAAAAGTGGCTGCAGGAATACCGCAAGCACATTGGTGTTGTCTTTCAGGCCTATAATCTCTTTCCGCACTGGACCTCCATGCAAAACATCACCATGCCGCTGGTTAAGGTGCATGGCAACAGCCAAAAAGAAGCCGAAGAAACCGCGCTGAGCTTGATGGAACGCTTTGGACTGGCGGAACATGCCCACAAAATCCCTGCCCAGCTCTCCGGCGGTCAGCAGCAGCGCATCGCAATTGCGCGCGCCATGGCGATCAATCCCCGTATTCTGTTGTTGGATGAACCCACCAGCGCCCTTGATCCCCAGTTGACCCATGAAGTTCTCGATATGGTGCTGGAACTCAAAGAGAGCGGCACCAATCAAATTCTGGTAACGCACGAGATGTCGTTCGCCCGCAGCGCAGCCGATCAAATTCTTTTTATCAGCAAGGGAAAAGCCATCGAACATGGTCCTGCTCATGAATTCTTTGATGCACCGAAAACTGCTGAACTGCGAGATTTCTTTCAACACCTGTCCTAAGAAAAGAATCAGAGAACTGCTAGCACATGTCTCAATAAAGCCTTTGGCGGTATAATATTTTCATGCTCTCTTTACTGCTCATCCGACACGGTGAAACCGACTGGAACGACTCCCAGCGCATTCAGGGACAAACGGATATCCCATTAAATACGGCCGGTATTGCACAGGCTAAAACCCTCGTTCCAGTAATGCAAGAGCTACTGTCCGGCAGCAGCGTTCCTACTACAATCTTCTCTTCTCCGCTCAAGCGTGCTTTTCAAACGGCTGAAATTGCGGTGAACGGACTTGCTCCTATTACACCGGATGATCAGTTAATGGAGATCAACTACGGCCGGTGGGTTGGGTTGGACGGCCCCACACTGGAACAATCTTTTCCAGAAGAATGCGAACAGTGGTTTCGTCAATTTAACCGTGAATATTGTCCGCATGGCGGTGAATCGCGCGCAGACCTTTCCCGCCGGGTCGAGAAATTTCACCAGGCTGTCATTTTGCCCCATATTAACGACAGCAACAAACGCATCATTCTCTTTACACATGGCGGTTTGATCAGCGCCTATCTGAATGTGTTGCTGCAATGTAATGCACGCTTTTCAACAGGGAATGCATCTATCACTGAATTCCTTCTCAAACCGCAGAGCATCCCCCACCTTCACCAATTTAACGTTCAGGCTGACATTGGGTTTCGTCCGTATCAGTTTAATTAAAAAAGAGAGAAAATAATTGGTCCCTTTCATTATTTCCTATTCCTCTCACCAACTTCTCGTTATGTTAAAATGAAACTCAGCGTTGCTGCACTGAGTTTAATTCAATCATCTTGATACCAAATATCAATAATAAAATAGGAGAGAATTATGATCTACGAATTACGCACCTATTGGACCGCCGAAGGCAAACTCGAAAATCTGCATGACCGCTTCCGAGATGTGACCCTTCCTATTTTCAAACGACTCAATATGCAAGTTATTGGCTTCTGGGTGCCAGAAACACGCACCGAAGCAACTGGAGATTTGGTCTATGTCCTTGGTTTCGAATCTATTGAAGCCAAAGAAACCGCCTGGAAAACCTTCATGACTGATCCAGCATGGGTTGAAGGCAAGGCTAAGAGCGAAATCAATGGCAAGCTGGTCACCAAAGTTACAAGTGTCACGATGACTGCTACAAATTATTCACCGCTTCAGTAATTATTTTATTCTAAGGAATCACTGAAAAGGATTTTTACACTTGCATCATGCAAGAAGATGGTCAGAAATCTGTAAACTTTCGATTCCCGAAACCTGACAGTTTCGTCCACCAAGATGACAGGTGCCTGAATATCGTTAAAAGAAGGCTTGTCACCCTGAGTGAGGTCGAAGGGTCACTGAAAAGTTACAATTTATAGTTCCTCAAATAGAAAAAAAAAGGGGGGGTATTTTGGGGTTTGCGAAGCAACACTCCCGTTTTAACGGCGGAAACCGCCATTCATTCAACGTGCTTCATTCCATTCAACAAATGCGGAACCAATTCTACCGTGGGCACAAATTGCAGCAATTCACGATCTTCCTGACGCACGAACCTGCCCATATTCTCAAAGAATGCCTCAAATGTTTCCTGCCAGCCCATTCCCACCAAAATTAAAGGAAGCCTGGGTTTAGCCTCAATTGCGATTTCATTCCACAGCAGTGAAATTTCTACCATTGTGCCTAACCCTCCCGGAAGCGCAACCGCAGCTTCACATTCATCCAGCAGATAAGCCAGCCGCTGCTTCAGGGTAGAAAATCGAACTTCCTCCGTCAGGTAATCATTCGGAGAAATTTTACGCCAATCTTCAATCTCATCACAGGTAACGCCAATTACCTTGCCCCCCTCCTCATACGTCCCTTTAGAGACCGCTTCCATCGTGCCGATGTAACCGCCATTCAACACCGTGTGTCCACCCAGGGCAAGAAGACGTCCCAATTCATAAGCACTTTCATACACCGGGTCACCTGGTATTGGTAATGCACCGCCAAAAACTGTCACTTTCATCTTCTCACTCCTTTATTCGATCAATCACATCCAGCGCGGCCTGCGCAGATTTTACCTGCTCCAGATGCCAGTCTTCTTCCATTACCATCCGACAGAGATGGTCTCGCACATCTTTGTGATATTCCTGATCCAGAGAACGCCAGGCAGCTTTTATCTGTTCAGGTTTTTGAGAAAGTAAATCATCCCAGAATTGTGCCAGAAAGTCCATATCTTTTGGTCTCCTTTAGATATGATTGCATTGTAACCCAATAGTACAGGGTTTTGCGCACTTTGACAAACCAAAACCCTCAGGGATTTATGAATAACCCCTCATTGCGTCAAATCTTAATATCAAAAACCGCTGTTTTGCAGCGGTTTTTGATTCACCCGGAAGCAGCTTCTTGAGTTGTCTCCAGAAATTGCGTTTTTCTTTTTCAGAAAGAATTCTTATTTCTCTTCCAGTTCTTTCTGACGTGCAGCAACGATTTCTTTCGTCACATGTGTGGGAACCATTTCATAACTGCTGAATTCCATATCAAACACACCACGTCCACCAGTCATCGAACGTAGCTCTGTAGTATAGCGCAGCATTTCACCAAGGGGCACAGTAGCATTAATCACTGAGCGTCCTTTGTTATTATCCATCCCCTGAACACGAGCGCGGCGGGTGTTCATATCGCCAAGGATATCGCCCATGTTTTCGTCAGGAACAGTTACTTTGACCATCATGATCGGTTCAAAAAGAACAGGTTTCGCTTTCATGAAAGCCAGTTTGAAAGCTTCACGGCCTGCAACTTCGAATGCTACCGGTTTGGAGTCCACAGGGTGCTCCTTGCCATCATAAACCGACACCTTGATGCCACTGATCGGAAAACCAACCAGAACCCCTTCACGCATCACTGCCTTGATACCTTTCTCGATAGCAGGCATATAGTTGGAGGAGATAGAGCCGCCGAAAATATCGTTGGAAAATTCGAAATCCTCGCTACTGGGTGAAACCTTCAGATGAACTTCACCAAACTGTCCAGAACCGCCACTCTGTTTCTTATGACGATATTGCGCCGAGGCTTCGCCACGGATTGCTTCGCGATATGCAACTTTTGGAAGTTTAGTTAATAAATCAACCTGGAATTTGGTCTTGGCTCGACGAATGATAACATCAATGTGCTGGTCTCCCATACCCTGCAGAACTGTCTGGCGGGTAGCGGGATCATTCTTCCAGCTCAAGGTCATATCTTCCTGACAAAGCCGGTTCAAAGTCGGGCTGATCTTGGTTGAGTCGGCCTGAGTCTTGGGGAAAATTGCCACACGATACAATGCATTTGGGTATTCAGGTAAAGGCAAAATCAAGGGATGCGCTTTATCAGAAATGGTGTTGCCCGTGGCTGTTTCAGAGAGTTTCGGCACAACACCCAAATCACCAGCGTGGATAACTTTCACAGGAAGCATATCTTTGCCTTGAGGTACATAGACTGTACCAAAGCGTTCCTCAGAATCCTGATCCTGGTTCCAATAACGGTTGTCTGATTCAATCATACCGCTGACAACGCGGAAATAAGTTTGCTTACCAACAAAGGGATCAGCTGTTGTTTTCCACACATATGCTGCTAAGGCAGATGAATCACTGCAAGTTAATTCTTCCTTCTCAACAGGGCCCTGCGCCATGACAGCGGGGCGGTCTGCGGGAGAAGGTAGTAATGTTAAAATGGCGTCCATCAAAGGAGTGATACCAATCTCACTGGTTGCAGCAGAGCAAAATACCAGCACAAAATCACCGGCCTGCACACCTATTGCCAGCCCCTGCATAATTTCTTCAGAAGAAAGGCTTCCTTCTTCAAAATATTTTTCCATCAATGCTTCTGAACTTTCAGCAGCAGATTCGATCAGCTCCATATTGGCAGCTTGTGCTTCTTCCAAATATTCAGCAGGAACATCAACAACCTCGCCGCCAGCTTTATAGGCCTTCATCGAGAATAGATCAATCACACCCTGGAAGCTGGCCTCTTCACCCCATGGAATTTGAACAGGGATCAAACGAGTTTCAACGACCTCTTTCACCGAATTAAGCGCCTTGATAAAATTAGCGTTATCACGGTCCATCTTGTTGATCACTAAAAAACGCGGAAGACTGAATTTATCACAATAATTCCACGCCATTTCTGTGCCTACCTCGAAGCCAGAAACAGAATCAATCAGAACCAGCGCCGCATCAGAGACGCTGAGAGCAGATATTTCTTCACCAATAAAATCGGTAAATCCGGGAGTGTCAATAATGTTGATTTTGTGGTTTTTGTATTCAACTGGCAAAACAGTCGCATAAAGCGAAAGTTGACGACGCACTTCCTCTTCATCAAAGTCAGAAGCGGTGGTGCCATCCGTAATTGATCCCAAACGAGTTGTTACACCCGAAAAATGTAATAATGCCTCGGCCAGCATTGTTTTTCCAGCACCGCTGTGTGAAACCAGAGCAACGTTGCGGATTGATTCAGTCTTATATTCTTTCATTAAAAGCAAACCTCATTCCATAGAGTTTATATAATCAGCAATTATACAATTCTAAATGAACAAAGGCTTTCTGTCAAAGAATATACTTTAAAATATGTTAATCACTAACAATGTGACAGTGGATCAGCACCATTCTACATCATCACTTAACATTCTATGAAGAATTACTCATAAGGACTGGAGTTTTCCTGATAGATGGAACCTCAGCTCTATTGAAGAGGAAATTACAAAATTCGTTTCTCCATGCGCCATGCTGTTTTCTCGATACGCTCCCATTTCCCATTTACATGATCTGAGCGCACATTGACAACTTCAGTGCCTGCAATCAGGTAGCCATTCCGTTCATAGAACCGGCGCGCACGTTTGTTTTCTTTTTCGACTGTCAGAGTAACAATCTGAAACCCTCGTTCCTTTAAATCCGCTTCCAAAAAACGCAAGAGGCGTGTTCCAATACCTTTGCTGCGATGGTCTGAATATACATGGAACGAATAAAAATAGGCGCGTTCCGTTCCATCCGCCAATGTAGCATGCAGGCTTTTAAATTGAACAAATATATGCCCGACAATACCTTCCTCGGCCGCCTCAACCACCCACATCATCTGCTCGCCACGTTTCATTCCCTGATATGCCATGTGGTAGAGGAATTGCAGATAAGGTACTTCTGATTCACCATGCAGAAAGGGCAGATCGGCTTCCTCAATCTTACGAATGGTTATTGGCAGCAGCGGTTCATGAAGATGATTCATTCTTCCTCCCATCCTCACGGAGAAACTTCATCAGAAAAGTCTGCTCTTCGTCTTCATTCGCAATCTCGCCATCCAGCCATGCGTCCCGCAATGCATTGAGCAGCACTGTGTAGATCGGCCCGGCAGGAATCCCCATTGCACGAAAATTTTCACCACTCACAATGGGTTTGACAAATCGCCAACGCTGGCGATACATGTTTATCGCAGCCTGCACCCAGGGATATTCCTGCGTCAAACAGGAGAGAGCGTACAATCCAACATCATCCAGGGTATCTAACGTTTTCACCCAAACACTGGGCTCGGCGCCTTCAAGTGCGCTAACAATTTGACAACTTGAATTAACGACCAGACAAAGGCGCTGCTGTTGGGCTGAAAACCGCAGCTTGTTCAGCAACTGTTTTAATTCCGAATTCGGCATCTGGCTGAAGAGCACCAGATAACCTGCCATTTCCTGCAAAGACAGGTTCCCATAATCTCGCTTCCCGGTCCATGCGGCTACTTCATCGCTGCAGGCATCCTGAAGCGGCTTTGCCAGACCATCAATCCATCGGAACTGCGGCTGTATGGTTGTCATTAGTCCAATTTCATCCATGCGTGAAAAATTTTTCTGAGGATTTTTCTCACCCAACATCAAACTCAATTCATGCCTGATGCGGTCGCCAGAGACCTGAGATAATAAGGGAAAAGCTTCCTTCATCCAGCTCATCGTCAATTCTTCGATTTGAAAATCAAGCCTTTGTTCATAACGCACAGCTCGAAAAATTCTGGTTGGGTCGTCCACAAAAGAACGCGGATGGAGCACACGGATCAGTTTATTCGCCATATCCTGCAACCCACCACAGCAATCAAGCACTTCGTCAAAATTCTGATCTACCCTGATTCCCAGTGTGTTGATGGTAAAATCCCGCCGCTGCAAATCCAGGCGGATAGTGCTCTTACGCACCTGAGGAAGCTGGGCTTCTTTTAAGTACCATTCCGTGCGTGCGCTGATCAAGTCCATACTCTCAGGTAATTCTTCAGTGTTAAGATCTTTAAAAACTGGAAACTCTTCCAAAAGCTTAGCCAGCACTGGACGAAATCTCCAACGAGCAGTGCCAAAGGCATGATGAAGAAAAACTTTCCCGCCATACCGTTGACTGAGCGCTTTTGCCACAGGAATGGCATCTCCTTCAATAATAAAATCTAAATCACTGCTTACACCCCCGCACAACAAATCTCGCACATATCCCCCCACCACATATACGGGATAGCCTTTCTCACACGTAACAGACGTCACTACCTTTTCCATCAAACTATGCCAGAGAGGAATATTTTTCAAAAAGGTGCTTATTGAATCAATCTTCAACTTCACCAACACAGGAAAAGGCTTCAAGTATAATTCTGTTGCTTCCAGATTCAACCAATGTTCGACGAAAGATTCTTCTGCTCCCTGTGCAATGAGATAGGTGCTAACCTGTTCAGCTTCTTTCGTATTAGAAAAGCTTTCTACACCATCTGGGATCGAATAGATGCCCAGCAGCAGCACAGAAGCGTAAAAGGCATCCAGTGTTTTTCCTTCATTCATCAATTGTTTTGCAATCTGCCAACTATGCAACAAACAGCCTGCTCCGTCGTCAAAGCGTTCTGCAAGCCACTCGCCTGTTTCTTCATCTTGATACTGCGAAGGATCTTCAAAAGGAAACTTGAAATAAAATTCATTGAGCAGGCAGGCAGCAGCAGGTGTTAACTCCTGCGGAAGTAATAAAGCGGTATCTGCATAACACAGGAAGGTTCCCAACATCCCGCCAATCGTATCAAAATCTGCACGTTCTTCGGTTAGAATTAGTCTCATAACATGATTCTATCTTAAAAAAGGGACAAGGCATGAATAAAATTTTTCAGGAAAAAATTCTCGATAAAATAATCACTCGTCATCTGCTGGTCGATTTACCGCAGGAGATGATTCACCCCTACTATCAGGGAGCCAGCATCCGAAATATTCCAGCTTCTATCCTCCGAAATTTTGAAACTGAAATCCCTGATACAATCCCGCTTCTACCTGAGATTGAGGAACACCTGTTACCGCAGCGATATGATGATATTGCTTTACTTTTAATCGACGGCCTCGGTTACGATTGGCTGTTAGATTATCTGGCAAACGAAGGCAGAGATGACAACACACCAAAATTCTGGAGTGAGATCATGGCACGGGCTCGTATCAGCCCAATCACCTCCATCAGCCCTTCAACCACTGCCGCTGCATTGACTACTTTTTGGACAGGCGCTGTGCCAGCCGCCCACGGCATTCTTGGTTACGAATTATGGCTTAAAGAATATGGCATCCTCAGCAACATGATTTCCCATGGCCCGGCTGCCGCGCACGGTTCCGCTGGTTCCCTCTATTCAGCCGGTATGGATGTAGAAACCTTCCTGCCTGTGCCAACTATCGGCCCTGCACTGATTGCTCAGGATGTGACAGTTCGTTCTATGCAGCACTACAGCATTGCCAACTCAGGACTCTCCTTCTTATTCGATAAAGGTTCACAACGCCTGCCCTATAAAACAATCTCTGATATGTTCTGTAATTATGAACAGGCTCTCTCCAATGAGAGCCCGTCCCCAAAAAGCTACACCTGGATGTATTGTCCCGCACATGATTCTCTTTCTCATACTTATGGTGCTGCCGATCCCCGTGTGCACCAGGATTTTACGGCACTGGGTTACTTGCTGCACACTTTCTTACAACGTGTGCAAAATCAGAGCTCCAGGAAACGGCTTCTCCTCATCACTGCCGATCATGGTCATCTCGTCACTCCCAAAGATCCAAAGTACGATCTTGCGAATACGCCAGACGTACAAACGCATCTAGCCATGAATCCATCTGGTGACAACCGGCTGCCTTATCTGTATGTGAAACCCGGCCATGAAAAGGATTTGGTGAACGCCATCAGAAAGCACTGGGCACCCTCGGAATTCGCTTTATTGAAATCTGAAGACGCCCTCAAAGGAGGCCTGTTTGGTGAGACTCCCCATTATACACGCACTCCTGACCGCATCGGTGATTATCTCCTCATTCCACAGGGCAGCAGTTACTTATGGTGGAGTAATCGTCCCAACCCGCTCCTGGGACGGCACGGCGGGCTCTCACGCACTGAGATGGTAGTTCCTCTGATTGCAGTTGAGTTCTAAAATAATGAGGCCGTCCTAAAAGTAACTGGAACAACCTCATCGAATCTGAATTAATATCAGCCGTTTAACCTAGGGTTCAATAGCAGGTGCTTCCTCAATCAACATAGGTGATTGAAGGAGTGCATGAAGCTCATTCCACGCGCCATCTAATTCGCTGGCAGCCAGCAGCGGAGAATCAGGTAATGCATCAAGTGTGGCAATCAATTTTGTATGAACATTATTGATAGCAGTAGTTTGAATTATATTTGCGTCGCCCAGTAGTTGGTCGAGTATTGGCAAAGTAGATTCAACCTGCTGCTGTGCCAACCCAAGATTATTCTGGCTAAGATAGAGCTGTGCATGGGATAGTAATGCCAGCACCTTCAACCATTCCACTTGTTGGGCGGTAGTTTCAATATGGCTGCTGGTTGTCATTAGCTGCGCATCAAGTAAGTCGGTGATTTCTGAATAACCAGAAACTTCTGTTTCAAGTTCTTTGAGACACATGTCGAGATCATCAAATTTCGCAGGAATTGGTTCTAGAGTAGCGGTGAGATTCTCTTGCTCGCTTTGCAAAACCGTCAACGTTGCCTGTTGTTCCTCAACACTGGTTTCCAATGCAGCTAATTGACCTTCCATTTCTGAAAAAGTTTGCTTGTTGGTATCACTTTGAACTTCGAGCGTTTCCAGTCGAGTGAGCACCCCATCCATTCGATCTGAAAGGAGTTGGTCCATATCACTGATACGGGTTTCAAGCGCTGCGATTTGTTCTGTGTTCGTTTGCACGGATTGAAAGTAGCGATCCGTCAAATATGAAATGCCGTAGAAAAGTCCAATTCCAATTCCAACACCTATTAAGATTACAAAAAAGAGACGCACAAGGGATCGTAGAAAATATTTCCCCGCACTTGTCTTGTCAGGTCTTTCCTTTTGTTCACTCATTCAGTTGCCTCCATTGCTGGGAAGAATTGCAGAAACAGGTCGCGCATTGATTGGAAGAATGTCGTAAACGTCTGTGTTTGTGTTTGCAGTTCTTCTACATCTGCTTCTACAGCCAACATACTTTCTTCAAGTGTGCTGACCTGTGTGGTAAGAGTACTGGTTTCACTTTGCAAGTCTTCAATTGCATTTTCTGCGTCGATCATGCGGTCACTGAGAGTTTCGAGGTTATCCACGCGCTCACGAAGAGCGGTAATATCCTGCAACTGTGTATCAAGGCGATTGTTAATAGATTGCACTTCGGTGTTGAGAACAATCACCTCGGCCGGAGAAGCAAAGCGCAGCTGTCCCTGGTTGATCCCCGCCAGCAAACCAAGGGTAAGAGCAGTAGTAAGAACGAAAGTAACCACCATCGCAAGAAGCAGGTACCAGATCACTTGTTCGCGATTGATATTCTCGCTGCTTGTTTCCCGGGTTGAGATTGGCTGATCATCTGCTTCTGAAATTTCCTGGGCGTCCAGCTTTTCCTCTGGAACAATCGACAACTCTTGCGCTTCTTCTGGCTTTACCTGCGGTGGCATGGATTCAGATATGGGCATTTCAGTAATGGGAGTTGGCTGAGGTTCTGGTTCAGTGATGGGTGTGGATTCTACAATGTTTTCTTGTGATTTTATGTTAGTAGCAGGAGTTTCAAAATCTTCATCTGGCTGATCCATTGTAACTTTCACAAGATTACGCCAATCTTCAATCATTGTCAGGCTGACGCCATTCACACGGGTCATATCTTCGAGGTCATAGTATGGGCGTCCAGCAAGAATGCGTTCCGCCAGTCTGGGTCCCACACCTGGCAACAGTTGAAGCGTTTCATTTTCGGCTTTGTTAATATTCACTTTTTCAGTTAAAACATTTTTCATGAACTCATTCCTTTTTTGTGGAACTCCAAGGAGGAATTGCCACATCTTGATTTTATTTAATAATTTGAATTCTTTGTTTATTAGTTGTATTTGTGATATTTATAGACAGTATACCATGTATGGTTTGGTGGTTTAATTTGATTCATTTAAACAGTGTAGTTTGATTTTTTCACTCAAAAGGTATCGATGAACCTGCGATTGCATTCGCAAAAACAACAGCAACATAGACTGCTAAAAAGGCAACTTCTTTATCGAATGGTCTATGGTTTTCGCTTTTATTCAAGTGCTGATATGAGAACGGTTGTGTTGGTCAGCTCTAAGAACTGCAAGTGTCCCGATGATTACCACCAACACCATTAAAATACCCGTCCATAGAATTCCGCGGGTAGATTCATGGTTATCATCCTGCGTTGGAAATAACATTGGATCCAGACCACGGTCGCCTTCAGGGCCGTCATCTTCCCCCATTGCTTCACCGCTGGGGTATGCCAACGCTGTAACAAAAATCAACAAAAAGATAAAAGCCAAACGCCCCCAAAAGAAATACGGGGTATCTTTCATTATTACTCCTCAATCCCCTCAAGTGCCATGACGGCATTCTGTGCAGCGGTGGTTGGATCAATTCCTTGCTCCAGTACTTCTGCCAGGGACTGCGCTAATATTGGTGCGATCACACTCATTGTCTCCTGATCAGGATAAATATGGGCTGAGTGAGAGATCAAAGAAAGTGTATCAATACTTTCTCCTTCAGGCCAAAGATCCAGTGATGATGACCTCATAGGCAGGTATCCTGCTTTATTACTCCATTCAGCCATAAACTCTTTATCAACGAGAAATTCCGCCAGCTTAACTGCCAAATCCCGCCGTTCAGGCAGCGGATCTACCAATGCGAGAATCCATCCATCAGCGATCGTATAATTATAACCAGTGAGTGGAATCACAGGATGAATTTCTGTGTTTTCTAGATTCCCTGATAAATAATTCGTACTCCAGGTAATGATTGTGTCTGTAGTTTCTGTCTGAAATTGTTCAATTAGTCCAGCGTCGTCCACACTGATTAAATCGGATGAGAACACCTCGGCCTCGTTTCCCTCCTGGAAAACCGTCAACACTTCAGTTAAAATATCGGATTCCAAAAACAACCCTTCACCTTCAACATTTAAAGCTCCGCCTAATGAAAGATAATAGGCAAGTATCAGGTGTGCCATCGGATCCCCGGCCTCAAAAGCTACCTTTTGTCTGGTTGTAAAAAATTCAGACCATGTAGTTGGCAGGTCATCCTTACTGGATAAGGTAACAAGGGCATCCCCAGCAAAAGGCAAACCATAAGCCGAGTCACCGATAATTGCCATTAAACGCGCATACTGGAACCAGTCAAGATCGTTGATTACCGTAGTATAGTCTCCCACCGGCAGAATGAGTCCTTTTTTAGCTGCCAGCTCAAGATCCGACCGTGAGAGCATAATCAGAGAAGGCATTGCAAGCGGTGCAGCAGCAGAGGTCGATGTCAATGATGCCATCAAATCCGCTGGCCCTTCTTCAGCTTTTACACGCACATCAATCGATAAACCATCGTAGCTATTCGTAAAACTTTCCAAACGGTCACCCAGGAGTTTTCCAGCTGCTGTACCAGAATCAGGATCCATGAATGGCGGAACCCACAAGATCAATTCACTGATTTCATCCCCAATCGGACCTGTCGTTTCTTCATCCACAGCAGCTACTTCATCCACAGGAATAACTTCTTCAATCTCCAACTCTGGAGTCGGCGTGGTTAATTCTTCATTTTGCTGAAGAGGTAACCCAAGAATTGAATCAGGCGTTTGAAAACTATCGCAAGCACTTAAACTCTCTGCCAGAATAACGACCGCAAAGAGAGTGAGGATTTTTTTGAACCATTGAACAGGTTTTTTATTTCGTTTCATACCATAAACCTCATATAATACACCGGCTTATAAAACAACCAGACGAAGGAAATCAAATACAGTGGTTTCTTTTTCTATCGGCTGAGGGGTTTCGGAAGGCATCGGTGTATCCGTTGGAGTGACTGTTTTGGTAGGAGTTTCCGTTGGCGTATTCGAAGGTGTCAGCGTATTGGTTGCTGTGTTGGTAGGCGTTCTGGTCCAGGTCAAAAAAAAAGTTTTCGTAAAGGCCGCTGTCAAAGTAACCGTTGCTGTTGAATCGTTGATGATAGCCGTTGGGTTATTCGGTATTACTGTGAAAATAGTTGCAGAAGCCACCGGAGCATTTGTGCTATTGCTGCCGGCTGGAGGGGTATCCTGCGGAAATTGTTGAATTTCCTCGACCTGGTTTGCCAATCGCAGCACAACAATCCCCAGACAATAGCAGGGGATGGTCAATAAGATAACTATGAGTAATAAAAAACGAACATTTTTACGTTGATCAGAACTCAGTGCCATAATCTCCAATACCGCCACATCACTAAAATTGTTTCTTCTCTATAAATTAGTCTATCACTGCTACAAAGAAGGGGCAAGTTTCCACAGGGTATTCGGTGATCAACCGAAGTGCTCAGGATGTTACCTGATGTTGAGAAACCTGAATTTCCTTTCGTACAGTTTGATACAGATTATCCGCGCGAATTTCTTCCATTGAATAACAGGGGGCTTTCAGATGATCAGCCAATTGCTTGGCCAATCCCTGATCAAAATGAGCGCTTTCCATGTTTACAACGACAGAATGTACACCCGCTTCTGCAATTTTCTGCGCCAGAAATTTTGCTTCTTCTTGCGGCGAACGATTCCCTGTAGACACATTACCAGCCCCATCGGTCATAACCAGCAAAAGGGGCATCACATCCGGGTGGGTGAACATTTCCTGCTTGATTGTAGCATACGCCATCTGCAATCCAGCTGAAAGAGGTGTCTTGCCTCCGATTGGAAGGGTTTTCAGAGCTTCATGAGCCAGCATCACCGAATTGGTAGGTTTCAGAACCATTGTCGCGCGGTCTTTCTGGAAGATAATCAGTCCAACACGATCCCGCCGCTGATAGGCATCTGTTAACAGCGATAGAATTGCGCCTTTGGTGGCTTCCATCCGTTCTGTCACTGCCATCGACCACGAAGCATCTACGAGGAATAAAATCAAATTAGCAGACTTTCGCACCCTCACCTTTTCCATATAATCATCTGGACGTACAGCAAAAGCAACACTCTTCAGCAGATTTTTTCGCTGGCGTTGAAAAGGCGCAGCTTTGCGGATTGTAGCATCAAAAGCAAGGTCACGCAGCGGACCATTCGCTGGACGTGCCTTAATATAGCGTCCTCGAGCCATCATGCGCGTGTTTGAGCGCCGCCCCCCGCGTTTGCGCAGCATACGATCAAGAGGTGTATCTAATTTACGTGGAGTGAAAGGATTGCCGATATTGACCTGTTTCCCTTTGTCCCACCAGTGTGCGGTGCTGTCGCCAAACAGAGATTGTGGTGTTGGCTCATTTTCACCTGTTTCAGGTGTATCCACATCACTTTCACTGACTTCAGGAGACGGAGTGTTTACTTTTTTTTTACTTCTTCTGGTTCTCCGGTTGAAACGGCAGCATTATTTTCCATTTGTGCGCCAGCCAGTTCATCAATTTTTTCTTTCAGCTGAGTTATATCCAGGGAGGCCGTTTCAAATGGCCCGTGGCGCATTCGATGCGGTAATGCTAATTCTGCGGCCAGTGCAATATCCATTGGAGTCAATGAATACCGCCCTTCGAAGGCAGCTTGCGCTCGTGCAGCTTTCAGGATCACAAGGTCAGAACGATGTCCATCAACATGCATTGAAGCTGTGAGAGATGCAATTATCAAAAGATTGCGGCTTGAATAACTGACTTGATCGACAATATCACGTGCATGCTCAATTTGATCTGAAAGGCGTTTTTCTTCAACTTCCCATTCTGCCAGGAACCCCACAGGATCACGCTCAAAAGCCAGGTTGCGTTCCATAATAGCCACGCGTTGTCGGGTGTCAAGCAGGCCAAAAATATCGACAGAAAGTGCGAAGCGATCCAGCAGCTGGGGACGCAGGTCACCCTCCTCGGGGTTCATTGTGCCAACAAGGATAAAACGAGCAGGATGCGTAAAGGAAATACCTTCGCGCTCCACATTGTTAACACCCATCGCAGCTGCATCCAGCAGGACATCAACGACATGATCGTCAAGCAAATTGACTTCATCTATATAGAGCAAGCCACGATTGGCCGAAGCCAACACGCCCGGTTCAAAATGACGTTCTCCCTTTTGGATTGCTTTCTCGATGTCCAACGTACCAACCACACGATCTTCTGTTGCTGAAACGGGCAGATTTATAAAGGGCGTCGGAATCACATCAACAGTGAAATTGCCGTCAGAAAATTTTTTCTTTCCTTCCGTGCTCCATTGCTCGGGATGATCCGGGTCACTGTTGAAACGGCTCTCATGAATCACCTTAATTGGAGGCAATAGAGCTGCCAGTGCGCGTGCTGCAGTTGATTTTGCCGTGCCGCGTTCCCCACGAATGAGCACCCCACCAATGCGAGGATAGACTGCGTTTAAGATCAGAGCACGTTTCATGCGTTCCTGACCAACTATCGCTGTAAAGGGAAAAATATCTGCCATAACATTAATTCTTTCGATTCGTTTCAATATATTTTTTTCTTATCAAAGCAAGTTTACCACATGGCGTTTTTTCAATTGCTTTTCATATAAAATTTATATAACTAAAAGGGTGGCAACTCAGTAACATCTTTCCCATGCATGACTCGCCATTGCCAGAATTGAGTGGGTAGAAGCTAGTAAGAAGCCAATCTATGTAAAAGAAACAGGTATGAATCCTATTGATGATAATTCACATTTGCCCAATACTCTGCGGCTTTCCGAATGAATTCCCCAATAGTTTTATCCGGGATGTCATCGATAGCAGTATATTTTTGAGACCCCACATAAATCAATAGATCACCATGGAGGCCATCCATCATCCTGACTTCTGGTCCCTGATAATGTTCACTTACCAGCATACTCTGAAGAATTACATTCACCTGACTTGCCATTGACATAGTATTTCCCTCTTGATTAGTCTTAACTTTCACACTACTATGATTACGTTTCACCTTCGCAAATGGAGGTGTTGAGACTGTTGAACTAACGGAAGGTTGAGTTTCAATAACCCTTTCCTCTTGCTGTAGCCACTCTTCAAGCTCTTTTTTCGTCCGTATCAAACGAGAGTGTTCTGTTTCTGACAGCTCTCCTTGCTTTGCCGGGCTGGTTTTTCCCGGTAATAAAACCGCCAATTTTTCATCTTCAATGCGGCGATACAAAGTCACCAATGGTACATGTCCATGAACAATGGGCAGGAGACCTTCAACTTCGTTTACTTCTACCCTGACCTGATCACTTTTCAACCGTCCAGTGTTCGAGCGGCGCTTCAACACGGATTGAAGCGGATTGCCCGCCTTTTGAATCAGCTTCGAAATCGCTGAACCATTCATTGCAAGCTCCTGATCTGCTTCTTCAGGATTTTGCAATCGCCGGACCATGATAAAAACAATGATTCCCAAAAAACCAAGCCCAAGCAGAATCATTAGCCCTACAAAAATCATCACTGTTCGAATCGAAAGTTCAATCATAGCTTACCCACGAAGAGGTTGGCAAATCGGGCAAATGTGGGTCCCGCGTTGTCCAACTACTAATCTCTCAATCTTTGTTCCACACTGTACACAGGCTTTACCAGTACGTTGATAGACATTGAAATCATTCTGAAACTCCCCGCCTCGATACACCCAATCAATGCTGGCACCATTAGCGCAAATTCCTTTTTCAAGAACCTCACGAATAGCATCCAGCAGCCGATTGGCTTCATCGAAGTTGAGCATATTTGACAATGTTCTGGGATGGAGCCTGGCAAGAAACAAAGCCTCATCAGTGTAGATATTTCCCATTCCAGCCAAAAAAGTCTGGTCCATCAAAAGCGGTTTCAACTGCCGGTGGTGATTATGAAGCATCGATAAAAAACGAGAGGCATCCAACGCTTCTGAGAAAGGTTCAGGACCCAGATGCCCAATAATCTCTTTCGCATTTTTCACCAGCCAGGCACGTCCAAACTTACGCGGATTATTAAAAACCAGACGAAAGTCGTCAGAAAAGGTAAGAACCACCCGGTCATGCGGCGCAAAAGGTGCCGCACAACCATCTTCATTATACATAGGTTCAACACGAAGTTCACCACTCATACGAAGGTGAAATAACAAATCAGCATCCTTTAAATGAATGAGGATATGTTTTCCGCGCCGTCCAACCGACAGAATCTCATGTCCGAGCAGCTCCACACAGAAAATATCAGCTTCAGGCGCAGCGATGGTACGTCTCCAAAATACGTCAGCACCCGTAATCCACCTTCCAAGAATAGATGGCCCAAACTGCCCTCCGTCGCGCAGTGATCGTACTATAGTCTCAACTTCTGGAAGTTCTGGCATAATCTCTCAAATCAAAGTTTTAAATAAAACACATCGCAAATGCGCTACGCTTCGTTCAATTACTCGTCGAATAATGCGCCGACACTACGTCCCTCATTCGCACGCAAAATCACTTCAGCAAGTAGATCTGCAATCGTCAGAATCGTTAAACGATCACCAAAAACAGCCTGATCTTCTTCGCTCATCGGAATAGTATCTGTGCAGATGAATTTTTTTACAGGCAGTGCCGCTAATCTTTTTGCTGCATCACCTGAAAGCACCGCGTGTACGAAGATAACATAAATATCACGCGCACCAAATTGCATTCCAAGCTGGACAGCTTCCTCAATCGAGCCACCGGTGTCGATTTCATCATCCACTAAAATGACATCATGCCCATCAATGTCGCCAATCAACCCCATTGCTATTGCAGTAGCATCATTCCCGGTACGGCGTTTTTCAATCAAGGCCAGCGGTGTTTCTAATTTTTCCGCAAAGTTGCGGGCTTTTTTCGCAAAACCAAGATCCGCCGTCACAACCACCGGATCATGCATATCAGGAAGCATTGGCCTCAAATGATCAATCAGAATCGAGAAAGTCGATAGTACATCACCAGGAATGGAGAAGAAGCCTTGAATCTGTCCGGCATGCAGATCAAAAGTCATATACCGATCTGCCTCAGCACTGATCATGTCTGCCACCAACCGGGCAGTGATTGGGACACGCGGCTGGTCTTTTTTATCCGAACGGGCATAACATAGATAGGGAACGACAGCCGTAACACGGGCCGCCGAATCTAGCCTTAAAGTCTGCAAAGTAATCAATAATTCCATCAAGTTGTCATGCACAGGCGAGGAAGTGGTTTGAATCACATAACAATCCTGCCCGCGAACACTTTTATCCAGCTTGACAAATAAATTTTCATTCGGAAATTGGATCAACTCATGTCCTTCCAGTTCCAACTCAAGATGCTCTGCAATCTTATTCGACAGATCGGGCGAGGCCGAGCCTAAAAATAACTTAATCTTGCCATAATGTTGTCGCATACGTTTTTTTGACATTATTCAGTCTCTCCCTTATTGTTTTTCCATTCTGTCGATAAAATACTCATCATATGCACATTAATATAGTGGCCATGTTTAAAAATTGCTTCTCTCAAAGTTCCCTCATGCTTAAAACCAACCTTCTCATAGCAGCGAATGCCGGCTGGATTGGTTTCATAAACAAGCAGAGAAACCCGATGCAGATTCAGTTGATTAAAAAGATGATCAATATAAAGCCGCATGGCCTGGGTGCCATAACCCTTACCCCATTCGGTTTTATCGCCGATCACAATCCCCATCTCCGCATTGCGATATTGCCAGTTGATATCCATGGCGGAGATGTTACCAATCATCTTCCAGCCTTCGCCATCACGCACCTCAATGCACAGTGGGCGTTCATATATGGGTGATTTCAGGACACCTTCATACCATTGTTCTTCGGAATCTAACGAAAACGGATGATTAAGCAGCAGATTTTCCGTCACTTCCGAATCATTCAGCCACTCAACGAATTTGGGCAAGTCTTCTTTTTCCAGCGCCCGCAGTCGAAGGTTTTTCCCAACAATCATGTCCATTACTCCCGATTAATTTAATTTCCAAAAACAGGGGCGCAACTTTGACGGAATCGCGCTCCTGTTTTCATATTACGGATGTAAGCGGTTTGGCCCCCGGAAGAGGAAAACCGCTTCTCGAATGTTCTGCAAATCCAATAATACCATTAACAAGCGCGACAATCCCATACCCATGCCGCCATGCGGAGGACAGCCATATTTGAAGAAATTGAGATAATGAACCATCGGATCAGTGTTCAAGCCCAGTTCCTGGGCTTGCTTCATCAGCATATCATAACGGTGTTCACGCTGTGCGCCGGTGCAAATCTCAAGGCCGCTTGCCAACAGATCAAAACTGCGCGTCAGCTCAGGCTGCTCAGGTTTGCGCATATGATAAAAAGGACGCGCGCTGATGGGCCAATCGGTGATGAACACAAAGTCATGTCCGAATTTTTCTTTCACATACTTTGCAATCGCACGTTCTCCGCCCGGGTCAAGATCATTTACTTTTTCAACCGGCAATTCATAGCCCGATTCTTTGACAATCTCAATCGCTTCCAGCATCGCAATGCGGGGGAAGGGAACTTCAGGAACAACAAGGTCAACGCCCAGCAATTCTTTGATCTCGTCGCCATGTTTGTCTTTCACCTGCTGGTAAATATACTGCAGCCAGCGCTCGATGAAATCCATCACATCGTGGTGATCATTAATCCAGGCCATTTCAAAATCAAGGCCGGTGAATTCGGTCATATGACGCGAAGTAAAGGAAGGATCAGCACGGAAAACCGGGCCGATCTCAAATACACGGTCAAAACCAGCCGCCATACCCATTTGTTTGTAGAATTGAGGGGACTGCGCTAGATAAGCAATGCGGTCGAAATAGGTCATCTCAAACAATTCGGCGCCACTTTCGCTGGGGGTGCCCATGATTTTGGGAGAATGAATTTCTATGAAATCATTCTCGATCCAAAATTCACGTGCCGCCATTTCGAGCGTCGTCTGCACCTTGAAAATTAATTGCGGTTCGGCACGGCGCAGGTCCAGATAGCGCCAGTCCATGCGGAAATCAGTATTCGGTAAGGTGTCGCCATAAGGTTCAAATGGCATCGGGATTTCTGCGGCATTTTCAACGATCAGCTTTTCTAATTGAATCTCGAGCCCGCCCAGCTTGACAGAGGCGTTTTCAACGACTTTGCCAATCACGGTCAGCGCACTCTCGGTGCCTAACAGTGAAATTTGCTCCGCGCGTTCAAGGTTTCCCTTTTTCCAATGCGCCACCTGCACCACACCGCTGCGGTCACGCAGCACCAGAAATTGCATGCTCTTTTGATCACGCAATACCTGCAGCCAGCCTGAAACCTTCACTGTCTGGTCAATTTTCTGTCCCAGTTCAGCAATCTTACTTCTTTCCATACCGAATAATCTCCTTGTTCTATCATTCTTAAGCGAATGTTATTTTGAAATCCTGCTTCATTAAGTGTAGACGAAATAGATGGATAAATCAAGAATGAATGAACAGCGCTGTAGTGGCAAAGTAGGGACATTCAACCACTTCTTTCGAGCGGTTACTCTTCAACAACTTCACCCTGGCGGGGATATCGGCGA
>CAZQSG010000005.1:21168-45191 GCA_964595925.1 uncultured Anaerolineaceae bacterium
CAACTGTCTTCTGACATAAATTGAATCTGTCATGCAATCACCCCATACAATGAATATAGATTTCTTTTTTTGATTATAGAGGTGTTTCTTATAAGTAACAACCTTGAACAGACAGAAAAGGAGAATCTGCTACTCTTCAACAACTTCACCCTGGCGGGGATATCGGCGAACATGAATGGAAGGGTCGGGAAGGATCCAATGATCGCTGTCCTTATACGCCACATCCCTCATCACAACCCGCCGCTCTGACGGAAGAAGCACCACATCTGACTCGATCGTACGCGCCGGATAAAAGGTCATTCCCGCCCCGATGCGCACATGGTGTCCCACGCATCCGCCCAAAACCGGCCGATTGCTGGGGACAAGCTCCCCTTCTGCGTTGCGTGCCCGCAATGTGCCTGACAGCAGACTGAAATCTGTAAATGTATTTCCTGCGCCAATGAAAGAATCTCGCCCTACCACACACATCTGCAAACAGGCGTTCTGCGCCACCATCGAATTATCCATCAAAGTCGTCATAAACAGGGAAGCACGAAAGGGCAGAAAAGCGCCGTCGCCCACCACCGAAAGCATCAAATGACAGCCCTGTGAAATATTCACATTGTCGCCAATAGTGCAGTTTTCTATCACCGCTCCAGCATTGATCGTCACATGGTCGCCAATTTTGGTCGGGCCATGAATAATGGCGGTAGGATCAATCACACAATTCTTACCCACCTCAACCACGCCAGAACATTCTAATACCTGCTTCCCTTCCAGCAGCGCTTTCCCTAAGATGCCTAATTTATAAAAAGGGTTCCGGTCAAGACGATCTGCAAAACGTGCACCCCGCCCAAACATCCCGAAAACACAATCTGCAATAAAAATATGTACCCACGATTCAATCGCAATGAAAGACCGCCGCGGTACCTGATACACCAGATCACCCAGCCCCTTTGCCATATAGGTTGGAATATTGTAATAACCGATCTCTTTGGACAGCATATCCACAATGAGTGGTTCCACCTCCTGCGTGAAGCCATTCGGGAAGTACCAGAAAGGCGCCAGATACGTTTCATCATCACGCGGGAAATAACTTCGAGCGCTCGAAAGCGGCAGGCAGTGCTCTCGAAAAGCGCTGTCTGAGATTGAAAACGCAGCACGTACTGCCCGCCCGCCAGCAAGAGCTTCCTTCATAAAAGCCGCCAGATAATACTCATCAAAAAACAAATCATCCTGATAGACCACACAGGGTTCATTGAATTGAGCCATCGCGGACTGAATTTTCTGTGAATAGAGCCATTCCAGCGAATCATGTTTTTCAACCGTGTCCAACCCCAGTGACACCTCAATTTCCCTTGTGGTGTAGGGAGCCAATACATCGCGTTGAGATAACCACAGCGGTTTATTTTGAATTCTTAAGTCCCTTGCAGGTTCATTGAAGGGCTCAATAAACCTTTCGTTTTTTAGAATAATTTTTAACATATCCTATTCTCTTTATACGACCCCATCTTAAAATTCCATTGGTTTCTTATTAAAAGATACCACGGCCTGCCCGTTTGAATTCTTGCAATGTTGATAAAGGAAGGTTTTTCCGTTACTGGCCCAATCAAAAAAGGCTTGAAAAAACCCACTGAAATAATGTTCCGTCATTAGTGAAGAGGAAGAAAGAAGTATATCAAATGTGGATGTTGTTTCGTGAAGAGTGAGGTCCATCCCTGTCAGATCGTTGATTTTCTGAATCACCCTTGTCAAACCAGTGACAATCCTCTTTTGAACTGGCTGAAGCTGGAATGCTCCCTCTAATAATCCCATCTCCGATCCATATTCTAAGTAAAAAGGGTTGAACGTACTGCTCCCCGCTCGAACCGCTATGCCATACGCAGCATTCTCCGCTATCCCCTCATTCACCACATCCCCCACGCATAATTCTTGAATTGAATTAATCGTATGCTCTTTAAGCCAGGTTTCTCCCAGCATTTCAGCAAACCCATACCGCACCAATTCGATAAAGCGAATATCACCAGGATTATCCAACCTCTTCACCAGTCCTTTTCCATGCGTTATGTGGATGGTTAGTTTCATTTAAAAAATTAGTCACAGCCGACTGAAAACGGGCAGGATCATCCAGCATAATAAAATGCCCGGCATTTTCAAACCTGACCACTTTCGCCGTATGCAGTCCTTTCAGGAGGGTCTGCCATTCATCGGGGTCAACAATAATATCTTTATCTCCATACATTCCCAACACCGGCACCTTGATCTGATGAATATCATTAACCAAATTCAACTTCCGAAGGTCATTAATACTCCACAAGAATGACTGCAACGAGAGTTGCTGCAGATCAGCATCCATTATGGCAGGGAATTCTGGGTTGCTCGAGATACGTTTCGAGTAATACACACGCATAAACCAGCGAAACAAGCCATAAAAAGAAAACAACAATTGTGCATTGAATGGCATCCCGGCCAGCTTCAACATGGGCGCCAGCGATTTACCATTCACCGGTGAACCAATGATCATGACACTCTGCACCTTTTCTGGATATTTCAAAGCGAATCGAAGTGAAATTGTGCCACCCATACTGTGCCCTACCAGTGGTGCGCTGCGAATAGCCAGACGATCCATGAATTCTGAAACCATGTTGACAAAGTTTTCTACACGATAGGTATCGCGCTTATCTGAAAGGTCATGCTCGCGATCACCCGATTCACCAAATCCCCAAAATTCTATTGTATAGGTGCGGTAAGATTTACTAAAGTGAAGCAGGGATTCGCGCCAAATTCGATAGGATCCCAGCCAGCCATGAAGAAAAATCAGTGGCGGACCATGACCAATCACTTCGTAGTGCAGCAGTCCCTGGCTGGTGATGATGGATGACAATTTTTTCTCCCATTATTTGAACGATCCATAATCGGCGGGTTTGCTTCATTTACATCCTGAAGATGATTCTAAAAAAAATAAATCAATCCATCAGTTCCAGAATGCTGTAAAGCAATTCGATTATTATTGTCTTGACAGTTTCTTTATCATTAGCGATGCATGGTAAAAGTTTGACCCCGTCATTGAGACGTAACGCCACTCGTAAATCATCAATTTCCCAGGCATTATCCAGGTCCTGCTTATTGGCCGCCACGATATAAGGGGTTGGCGCATAAGCCCGAAACGTTTCTAAGATGCGTCTGGTTTCACGAAAAGTCTCCGCACGGGTCGAATCCACCATCACCACAAAGCCAAGCATCCCTTCGGATAGAATTTCCCACATAAAATCAAATCTGCGCTGACCGGGTGTCCCAAAAATATATAAAACTAACTCGTCGTCAATCGTTATCCGTCCAAAGTCCATTGCGACTGTTGTCTGTGCTTTGATCTGCTCACTTTTTGAGGTGATTTTTCGTTCAGTGTTAACAACATCAATTTCGCTGATCGACCTGATAAACTGGGTCTTTCCTGCATTGAATGGTCCTGTGACTACGATTTTTACATTTTGCATAAAATTTTCCCCTCTGATCCTTACGCTGCTTTCAGCCGATTGATCAGACGATTAATGATCGAACGTTGCTCTTGCTTCGATGTGTTTGGGATCGCGGTCGAGACATCCATCTTTGGCGCATCTGCCGAACGCACCATCTCGATAACCCCTGCTTGCAGCAATGTATAAATCACACGACGAATCTCTAAATCATTCATATTATTCGCATGTGCAATCTGTTTAAATGAGTTTTTGGGGGTAATATATTTCACAACCTTCCATTCCTGGACACTCAACTGCAATTTCTGGATACCAACCCCCGTCTGCTTCTTGAACTTTGCCGCCATCTCCAGACTGGGAATCTCATCTTGCAGCACTTCATATTCTTGTAATTGCCGGGTACCCTCGATGATTACATTTTCCAGACCCATTCTGACCGGGATCCGGTTGGGGGGTGGTTCTAAAGTGGAAATAAATTCAAATGTACCCTTTGTCTCAGTTAAATAACGACGTACTATACTCAGGTAGTAGTCCTTCAAACATTGCAGTATTACTACCTGAGAAAGGTATCCAGAATTGACAAGCATCAAACCTAATTGCTTGTCAGTGATTCTGCCAGCTTTTTTGCGAATTAATTCACTTTGTTTTCGACTGATCTTCCTCGTACGATATAAAATAGCAACAAGACTATTATCTTCATCCGCATACTGGGCGCAGCATAACTTGCCATTTTGAAAATGAATGATAGAGCCTTTCCCCGAAATTTGAATCAGCAAAGCACCCGTCTTTTTCGCCAGGTTGATCAGATTCAAAATTTGGATAATAGGAAAATCGGAAAGATTGCCTTTTAATGCCATATAATTCTCGTCATTTGAGAAGAAAAACCCGTTATAATTTCAAATAAGTCAGTGATTACAAACTGTGCAGAATGCAAGCGTATTAATTACAAGTCTATCATAAACCCAAAAAGGTACATAGAAAATTTTTATTGAATCAACCCTATAATTAAACCGAATGTTAGAATAACACAAACATAGATGGAATACATCCTGCATAATTAATGCCAATTCCTATATAGGGAACAAAAAAAGCATGCCGAAACTAAATCAATGTTTGCAGGGGAACGATCTGGCCTTCTTACGAATGGTAGCTAACAGCTGGAATATTGAACTTACAGCACCAGATGCCGTGACTGCAATACCAATCCTGATTGAAGAAATGCGCAAGCCAGAAAAAATTCGTCTGGCCTTTCAAACCTTGCCTGAAGAAGCGCGCGCAGCAATACACGCGTTGTTGGAACACGAAGCTCGTATCAGCTGGGCGCAGCTCACACGTCAACACGGTGAGCTGCGCGCGATGGGCCCCGGTAAACGCGACCGTGAACGCCCCGATCTTTCTCCCGCATCCGCTGTCGAAATGCTCTGGTATCGCTGCATGATCGGAAAAGCTTTCTTTAATCTTCCACCCGAAGCACAAGAATTCGCCTACATTCCCGAAGAATTAATCGAAACTTTCAGTTCTCTGTGCAACATCGCTCCCGTCCATTGGGGACGTCCCGCCACCTCGGAAGAGAGCGCTTTTCCCATACCTGCTAATGATCATATCGTCGACCAGAGCTGTGACATGCTGGCAGCCTTACGTGTCGGCTTTGAAATGAACCAGTGGAAGCATTTTCGCAATAATTGGCCCAGGGGGTTGATGCCGTTTTTGCGGGAGCTGCTCTATGCGGCTTACCTGCTTGATGACCAGCGCCAACCTGTGTCAGAAAAAATGCGCGATTTTCTCACCCATTCACGCGGTGAAGCACTGGGGCTTCTCGCGAAATATTGGATGCGCAGCAAAAGCCTCAATGAACTCAAATTCCTTGAAACTCTAAACATTGAAGAAAATATTGAAAACACACCCCATGGCACCCGTCAAATAATCCTTGAAATCCTCAGACAAATACCTGAAGATCAATGGTGGAATATAACCAGCTTTGTTGAAGCGATGCATGACCGTGAACCAGATTTTCAACGCCCCGGCGGCAATTACGATAGCTGGTATATCCGCGATAAAGAAACAGATACCCTTCTGCATGGCTTCACAAGCTGGTATGAAGTTGATGGGGCTCTTTTACGCTACCTGATCACAGGCCCCATGCACTGGCTGGGTTTCTTTGACCTGGCATCTGCGGATGAAGGGGATAAACCAACTGCCTTTCGCTATTCTTCGTGGGCACCAGCTCTTTGGAGCGAACACGGGCCAGAAATGATGGCAGAAGAAGATCAAAAATTGAACGTCAGGATGGATGCTACAATTACTATGCCACTCCTGACTCCCCGCTGGCTTCGCTATCAAATTGCGCGTTTCTGCGAATGGGTTGAGTTGACCGGCGAAAACCACAAACAAACCTATCATTTTCACGCCACTCCCAGAAGCCTGAAACGTGCTGTATCTCAGGGACTCAAAGCCAATCAATTCATCACCCTGCTGGAACGCTGGTCGAGTTCACCGCTGCCTGAAGGCTTCGCACATGCACTTGAAAATTGGGAACAATCTGGCACACAGGTAACCCTTCAACCAGCAATGCTGGTCTGCTTTAAGAATCCTGAAGTGCTGGTTGCGTTGAAAAAAAGTGATGCGTCCAGGTTGATTTTAGAATCCTTAAATGAGAATACGATCCGCATTCATCCAAATGCTGAAAATGAGATCACAGAAACACTGGTAAAGATGGGGTATCTGGTCCATAGGGAAGAGTGAAACATTCTGTAATTATTAATTATCACAATGCTTTGTCATTTCAACCGAGAGCCAGTATCTGTTGGTGATTCAGTTTTGTTGAATTTATGTGGAGGAGAGTTTGGCGTTGCCAAACTCTTAGTTGAAACACAAAGTGTTTCAAACAATCTCTGAGATGAAAAATCAATGTAAATCCCGTCCAGAATTTCTATTTTTTGATTATTTTTGACCTAGTTTATCCGAAGAGGCTGTCTGTTAGAACAGCCTCTTCGGATAAACGAACTATAGTTTGAGATTTCTATCCTTTTCGAGCGGCGCGTGCAGTAGCTTTCTCTTCACGAATTCCTTCTCGCAGGGGGTCTTTTACCCAGACGAAGAAAATTACCGTTCCAACGATCAGAAAAACAATAATCGTAATCATAGCCATCAGGATGCCCTTTTGTTCGGCTGCTAACTGCTCAAAACCCTGTCGAAGGAATACGTTCGTCGCCCAGGCAGCCACCAAACCAAAGATTGTTGGGCCAATGAAAGAAGAGGTACGCCCAGCCACAGCGAAGAAACCGTAGAATTCTCCACTCTTGCCCTCCGGTGCCAACTGCCCTACCATCGTGCGGCTTACAGACTGCACGCCGGTAAGAGAGAGACCAGCCAGAGCACCAATCACGAAAAAGCCGTTGACATCTTTGACCAGGTATATACCAGCAACAGTCAATGTCATCCCAATCAAGGAGATCAGCAACGGCTTCTTGGCACCATAGCGAGTAGCCAGCTTGCCCATCAACCAGGCGCCGCCTACACTTGTGACCTGCACAATAACCATGAATATGATCAACTGTGTTTGAGTAAGTCCATAAAGCACCGCACCAATGATCGCAGCAAAATTGAGGGTCATTAAAATGCCATCATTATAGATCAGGAACGCAACCATAAATTTCAAAAAATCTTTGTAATCCTTTACAGAACGGAATGTTTTTCCCATGCGCTTTAAAGCGACAGAAAGATAATTCTCACCTTCTGGCAATTTCTGTGGTTCGGTACGTTCTTTTAAATACAGGAACAGCCAGATTGATGAAACAGCAAAGAACAACCCCGTAAATAAAAAGGATAACCGAACCACCAGGTTTGGATCAAGCACCTCTGCGGGGATAAGTTGAATGGCAGCCAATACAATAAGCAGACAGACAATGCCGCCGACTGAGCCAATCGCCCAGCCATTGCCAGAAACATGTCCCATCTCGTCCAGATGGGCAATATCAGGCAGCAGTGAGTTATAAAACACCTGCGCGCTGCGGTAAGCGATCTCAGCAATGATAAAGAAAAGCACACCAGTAAAGACATCTCCTGGGCCAACAAAAACCAACATTGCAGTGAACACACAGGCGATTGAAGTATAAATAAAAAGAATGCGTTTTCTAGTACCAGCAAAGTCCGCAATTGTACCCAAAACAGGGGCTGTTACAGCTGTCACGAGCATGGCAATGCCAACAGCAATACCCCATAACCGGGTTCCTTCCTGACCCCCAACAACTGCACCTTTGAAATATGCGGAATAAACTGCTAACAATACCACCGCGGCGTAGGCAGAATTGCCAAAATCGTAGAAATACCACGACCATCGCTCCCGCCTGGGTGCTTTTCGCTCCATCTTTGTCTCAGCCATTTTTGTCTCCTAAAGGAATTTTTCAACCGATCAATTTCCCCCGGTTTTGGATGTTATATTCTACCATTATAAGGAGATTAAATTTGAATTGCATGACGAATGGCAACCAATCCTGTTTTTTTTTAGAAATACCATTTATTTAATGTGAGATTTTACTAGGTTTTTCCTTTTCAAATCGGCAAATAAACGGTAGGATATACTATAGTAAATAGATAGACTATTAGGCGATTGATTAATGAAGATTTCTAAACGCAGCGAGTACGGACTCAGAGCGATGATTTATTTAGCTAAAAACCATGACTCTGGTTCACCTATCCAAATCAAGGAAATTTGTGAACAGGAAAATATCCCATTTAAATATTTGGAGCAAATTTTGCTCAACCTAAAAAATGTTGGCTTGCTGCAGAGCAAATCTGGCGTTGGCGGTGGCTATTATCTGGCAAGATCACCTGAACAAATTCCATTCGGTGAAATCATCCGCGTTCTGGATGGCCCGATTGCCCCTGTGAGATGTGTAAGCCAGACAGCTTATGAGCCCTGCAGCTGTCCAGATGAAGAAAACTGTATTCTGCGCCACGTGATGCTGGATGTTCGCAATGCGATCAGTGAAATTGTAGATCATACCTCTTTACAGGATGCGATCAATAAATATTCGTAGTATTTTTTTAGATTAATACCCTACTAATATAGTAGGGTTTATAGAGATTCGACATTTTATAAATATCAAGGATTAAAAATTCATGGAAATCAGTTTCTTTCTTTTAGTACTGGTAGGATTTGGGGCGCAAGTCATTGACGGTAGTCTGGGGATGGCTTATGGGGTCAGTTCCAGTACCTTTTTAATTTCTGTCGGAGTGCACCCTGCGATGGCCAGCGCGAGTGTTCATATCGCAGAAATTTTTACAACTCTGGTATCAGGGGCTTCACATCTTAAATTAGGAAACGTTGACAAAGAAATTGTCAAGAAACTGGCTATCCCTGGCGTTCTCGGAGGAATCGCTGGCGCTTATATCATTTCCACCGTCAACAGCGCTGTCCTCTCACCTCTCGTTTCTGGATATTTGTTGATCATGGGAGTGCGGATTATCGTGAAGGCTCTGATAAAACAAAAGCATCAAAGAAAAACCGGGGAAGAATTTAATAGCATGGCGATGGGTGGTCTTGGCATGGTGGGTGGTTTCTGTGATGCCGCGGGCGGAGGTGGTTGGGGACCAATTGTAACGACAACGTTAATCTCTAATGGAGCAACCCCACGAAAAACCATCGGTTCTGTAAACCTGACTGAATTCTTTGTCACCTTTGCAGAGGCCCTCACTTTCATTGCAACATTAGGAACAATACGTTGGAATGTTGTACTGGGGTTGATTCTTGGTGGTGTCATTGCAGCACCGTTAGGTGCTTTTTTAACAAAAAAGATTCCTGTAAAACCAATGATGCTTATTGTCGGGGGATTGATTATTTTCTTGAGTTCACGAACGATTCTTGGTGCATTTTCTTAGGCGACCAAATCCTTTTTGGATTCAACATTAGAGAAGTTGCTGGCCTTATATCGCACACAAAGCCCATTCAAAACTCATTTGAAGCTGGACATGTTGCACAAGTAGACGCTTCCTACACCGGACAATACCTCAAAGAGGTGTTGAAGGGGTAAGGAATTAAGTAATCAATCGTAAAGCAGTCTTTTCTCTCCCCGTCTGGGGAGAGAAGTTCCAACGTAGTCAGAGCTGAGAACGGTGCTTTTCATCGCATTTTTCCTCTAACTCTTAATAAGGTTTTTTCAGCACCGCCATGGCCTGTTCTTCGGCGTCCTTAGCAAGCTTCAACGCTGCCCCAGAATTTCCACACCTCTACTATATCAAAAATTTCCTCCTCCAAATATTGTCACTCTCCATCATCTTAATTTTTTCCCCTTTAATCATGCTCTGCCCGAATTTATTGCTGTGTAGCTTTTCCAATTAATTCATTTTACGGTAGAATAATACCAATGAAAGATAGGATAATAAAATATCTTTCAGGGCGGTACCCTTTTTTAGGTTACTTTTTACTTGGAACCTTCGAAAACTTTTGTAATTTCCGCAGAGGAAACGCATCAACTAATCGTATCGAGGTGAGAGAATGCCTTCGAAATTTTCAGACCAATTAAAACAAGCAATTATCTATATCAAAGCTGGAGAGTTGGAAATTGCCAAAGAGATCATTATGGAAATCATCCAGAATGATCCTGAATATGAAAAGGCATGGATATGGTTGGTCGAGACCATGCCTAACAGAAGAGAAAAAGTAGAAATCCTGAAAACTCGCATTGAACAGTTCCCCGACAGTAGTCCACTTGCGCAAAGAGTACTGCAAAAAATTGCTCTGGAGGCACTGGATGATTATTCAAGTGAAGAAAAAGAACCCGCTGCTCCTTTAGTTACAAGCGAAGAAGATCCTGAAGAGGAAGAGACGGCTGTCAATGACATCAAATCCGAAGAACTCATCAAAAAACGATTTGAACCTGTTGAAGAAGATGATAATGAATTTGAAGATATCAAATCTCTTTTCGAAGAACCCATACAAAACGAAGAAGAATTCTTAGACGTAGACGTAGATAAATTTGATGAATTGCTCTTGGAAGAGATAGAAAAAAAGAACATCCCTGACGATGACCTGGACATAAACTTGTTAATCGATGAGGAAGACTACGACGAATTATTAGAACAAGACCTTGAACAATTCCTCCAGAATGATCTTAACGAAGGGTATTTCAAAGAAACTATTAAGAATAAAATGAATCAAACTGAAGAAGCAGAAGAAAATGACCTTTTCGAATTAGATTCATATCTGCAAGATGATGATGAAACAGACGAAGATGACGAATTTTCCTCTCTGTTTTCACCATATATTGAATCCGAAGAAGAAGCACCCTCACATCCTGAAAAAAAACAGTCCAATCCTTTTATTCTGAGTCCCGAAGAATCAATACATCTTTTTGGTGAAGATGTCACTGAAACCAGCAAAACGAATGAAGAGGACGAAACCACCAGTCAGAGCTCGAATGCTTTCTCTGAAGAGGGATTAGAAGAACTCGAGATTGACAGCAAAGAATTCGAACAGCGCCTTGGTCTCCTATCGGACGATGAAATGATCTTTCCGGACATAGACAAGGGATCTGCCGAATCGGTTAATGCCGACGACATGCGTCGCCTTCTTGAAGACGAAGTGACAGGAGAGGACGTTGTAAGCAAATCATCTCCCCCACATAAATCCTCAAAGAAACAAAAAAAAAAGGCTGGAAAAGAAAAAAAAGATAGACGTACTTTTATGATTGGCTGCTCCATTATTGCTGCTATCATCCTCCTTGCGCTGATTGGATTGGGGCTTCTCTTCTTGAAGAACTGGCAATTAAGGCCGCAGGAGCCCACATTAATCATGCTGCCGAGTGCAACCCCAACCGATGAATATAGCTTCGAAGTTCCCTGGTTGGTAGAAGAAGCAGGATTCATCACCTTTCCCATGTCAGAATCAGAAATATAATTAACTGAACGAACACCAGTCATATTCAACCCATACCCCCTTCTCAAGGAACTGTGATAGAAAAACATTCCTCTCTTTGGAGTACTCACTACCCTCTAAAATTTCAACCTTTGCTGTGCGTCTCAGCTTCTTTTCTCCTGGGAATCGCCGCAAAGGAAATGATATTACCATCTATACAATGGCTTTGGATTCCACTTATCATATTGGCGGTTACACTGATCCTCGCCATTGAGCACATGCATCAGTTGGAAAGGTGGCAACGGAAATGGGAGCAACTATTTCCTCTTTCTATCGGATGGCTGCTGCTCTTTTTTGCATTGGGAATCTTACGGTTTTCCGGCACACAAACCGACTTCTCGCCTCATAACCTGGCTTACTACAACGATCTGGACACAGCCGAAATCACTGCCATTATCACCCAGCCACCTGAAATTAAAGAACACAGCACACGCTTTGTTGCAAGGGCTGAAACCATCATCATTCCAGTTAATGACCAGCGAAGCCCTACCCTCACCGTTACCGGCAAGCTTCAAGTCTCCACCTTCTCTGCTCAGAATTTAGAATACGGTGACCTTGTCCGTGTGTTTTGCAAACCCACCACCCCTCATAACTTTGGAGATTTTAATTACCGCCGCTTTCTCGCTATCCGAAATATACAAACCGATTGCAGCTTTGCTTATGTCGAAGTGATTGATACTCAACGAGGAAATCCTGTTTTGAACATTATCTTTGATCTCCGCAGCAAGGCTGAGGATAGACTCACATCCCTCCTGCCACCTGACGAAGCGGCGCTCCTCTCCGGCATCCTTTTAGGAATTGAGACAGAAATCTCAAACGAAGTCGATAATGCTTTCGCAAAGACCGGCACAGCCCATATCATCGCCATTTCTGGCGCCAATTTTACCTTCCTGATCTCTGCCCTCAGCACACTTCTTCTTCGGTATCTGTCGAAACGCTGGTATTTACCGGTGCTGATAACCTTTGTCATTCTTTATACTGTTTTCGTCGGCGGCAATGCGGCCGTTTTACGCGCCGCATTCATGGTCGTCATGACCCAGGCAGGTAAACTGTTCGGACGAAAAAATCAAGGGTTGAACAGCCTCACATTCTCGGCCGCATTCCTGTGCCTGTTGAACCCACTCCTTCTATGGGATTTGAGCTTTCAACTCTCTTTCGCTGCAACTCTTGGCCTTGTCCTCTTTTCTGCCCCACTGACAGATGGATTTCGGAATCTCGCCCTCAAATTCTTGCCGGAAACAACCGCTAAGCATGTCACAGATTTCGCCGCAGAATACCTTCTGATGAGCATCGCAGCTCAAATATTCACAACTCCATTGATAGCTTATACCTTTAAAACACTCTCTCTGAGTTCCATTCTTGCAAATCTACTGATCCTCCCCGCTCAACCGATCATCATGATCTTTGGTATGCTGACAACATTGATCTCTTTCATAATTCTGCCCTTTGCGCAGCTGCTCGCATGGGTCACCTGGCTGCCGCTTGCTTATACAATTAATATTGTCCTATGGATGTCCTCCTGGCATTGGGCCAGCATCCCCATCCAGGCCTTTCACCCGATTTATCTGGGGATCTATTTTGCAGTATTCACCTGCTTTCCACTCTTGATGGCATGGCTGCCCAAACATAAACGAATCCTTAAGAAAAGCACTATCCTTCTCATAGGATCCATCGCAACAATTTTGTTGTGGCAGGCAGCACTCCATCGCCCCTCTTCCGAAACTGAAATCCACCTGTTTGATCTACAACAAAATGAAAGCATCCTTTTCCAATTGCCAGACAGAAACGCCATTCTGATAGGCCGCGCACATGCCCTTGATTCTTTGGAACATCATTTGCAAAGCCATCTTACTGGTTATACCCTCTCAGCGATCATTCTGCCAGAAATAAAAGTAAGCACCCTTGACAATATAAATGAACTGGTTGAACGTTACTCGCCTCAGTACTTAATAGTTCACCCTGACTTAATGAATGCCGCTTACCGGCAAATAACATACAACGCCACTGGCGATACTGAGATTCACGCCCTCCAGAGAACCCAAGACCTCTGGATTAATAAGGATGCACAGATAAAAGTCCTTTCTGTGCGTCCTTCCGGCACTGCGTTTCTCATGAATTATCAGCACCTTCAGGTACTGATTCCGGGCGGGGTTACACTCAGTGAGTTGCGGCAGCTTTGCCCCGAAAACCTTGACAACATTTCACTCTTGATCCTCAACCCACAGGACCTTGAAAATAACATGGTCACTGAGTGGGAAACCTTCTCTGTACCGGTCGTTCTGGTCAACGGAGCTGTCATCGATTGCCCCTTCGCAAACTGCTACTCAACCACCTATTTGGGCGGTCTGCATTTCCATAGTGATGGAGAGCAATACTGGTTGGAAGCTGATTCAGCTCCTGTAGAATGATTCCACAATGCTGGTCATCGCTTCCATTTGTTCTTCCATCTCCTTAACCAGACGGAATTGCGTACGGCAGCGATCAAGGTTATGCACGGGATAATCAATCTTATAGTAATTATCCCCATCCAGATAATCGGTCAGAAACCGCATCCCAATCTCCATTGTGATAAGTTTGGCAGAAAATGGCAGATATTCGATTTCTTTCGTCGTCAGAATATCGCACGTCGCAGACGCAAACCCTTCGGTGAAATGACGAAAATAATCCAGATTAAAATGTACTTTTGTCAGGTCTGGTTCATCTTCCTCACCGGTGTTGGTGATTGATCGAATGGCATCGCCAAAGTCATAGAGCGAAAGCCCCGGCATCACCGTATCAAGGTCAATCACGCAAATGCCCTTGCCAGTTTCAACATCAATCATCAAATTATTAAACTTGGTATCGTTATGCGTTACACGTTCTGGCAGAGTTCCCTGTTCCTGAGCATTTATCAGTACAGCCATATCATCCGCCCGTTCCAGAAGAAAATTGATCTCACCAGGAACTTCTCCTGCTCTATCATGGGTATTAGCCTGTAAAATTTGTAAGAAGGTTTGGTAACGTTTGAGGGTATTATGAAATTCTGGAATTGTATCCACTAATTTATTTGTTGGAAAATCAGCCAGAAGACGCAGGAAATTACCAAAAGCATAGCCCGCATTATTCACATGCTCTGTTTTTTCTGGAACCTGGTAAGAACAGGTTCGATCAATGAAATGATAAGCCCGCCAGTAATTTCCAGCTTCGGTGCAGAAGAGTGTGTCGCCTTCATATGTTTTAATCAAATTAAGCGTCTCGCGAGATGGATCACCACCCTGCTCCATAACTTTATTACGCAGGTGGTCTGTGACCAACCCAATATTTGACATCACCTCTTGCGGATGTTTAAACACATGATGATTTATACGCTGTAAAATATAATGATTCTCACTGCCATTCCCATTGTCAAAGATTACTTCATAGGTGTCATTAATATGCCCCATTCCATAAGGAAGGGCTGATTTATAATTTCCGAAAAAATTAAATTGTTGAATTACCCCTGGCAACTCTGTCTGGATCAGATCTGACATAACAGAAAAAATTCTCCTCATTCTTTAAATATAAATCCTATTGTACCCTAAGCCTGAAAATTTGTCTTTACGATGTGTATTCATTTTAGAGCAATAGCATTAGAAAAAATCAAAACCACAAACAGTGATAGCGTTCCAGTATTTCCGCTGTTCACCTTCTACTTGATAGCGGTTTTCTTTTTTGGGAAGTCACGAGGGTTATTTTTGTGGACATAGTCCCCAAAAATAACCACTCAGTTCTTCGGGCGTCATTGAGGAAGAAGAATTTGGGTCTGTTCGATTATGTATGCGAAGCAATCCTGGACGAGGGTATTCTGTTTTTTTTCGAACACCCTCATTCAACAAGCCCATTTTGCCTTATAAGCAAACCTTTCCCCTAATGCGATCGCTCTGTTATTCATTTTTGCTCTGCCGTGCGTACAAAAAAAGGCTGTATAATTCATTTCATGAATGAAAAAACAAACGTGAACGACAATCACCAGGCCAACCGCCAGATTGCGCGTGCGGCTGGCATCATTTTCGCAGCGATGACTTTTGGACAGGTCATCGGGCAAATTGCTAAAATCATCACCGTAAGCACCTTTGGAACGAGTTTAGAGCTGGATGCTTACAATGCTGCGAACCGTGTTTCCGAAACCATCTACCTCCTCGTCGCAGGCGGCGCACTCGGTTCTTCCTTCATCCCTGTCTTCACAACCCTGCTGACGAATGAAAAGAAGAAACAGGCCTGGCATCTTGCTGCCAGCGTCATCAATATCATCAGTTTACTCTTGATCGCACTCAGTGGATTAGTGTTGCTCTTCGCACAGCCATTGGTCAAGAATGTCCTCGCGCCTGGTTTCACTCCTGAACAACAAATACTCACAGCCCATCTACTGCGTATTCTCATGCCCACCACGATTGTCTTCGGCGTTAGTGGTTTATCCATGGGCATTCTCAACTCGCATCAAAAGTTCTTGCTTCCTGCCCTCGCCCCGTCCATGTATCAGTTTGGCATCATCTTCGGCGTACTCCTTCTTTCTCCTACAATGGGGATCGAAGGACTTGCCTGGGGCACCCTGCTGGGCTCGGTATTACATCTCATTGTGCAGTTGCCGCAGGTTTTGCGTCTGCCTGACCGAACGTATACGTTTATTTTGGGACTTAAAAATGAAAAAGTACGTGAGGTTATTCAACTCATGCTGCCGCGCTTGCTTGGTGTGGGAGTGGTGCAACTCAATTTCTGGGTCAACACCATTATCGCTTCAAACATGGTGGAAGGCAGCCTGACCGCTATCACAATCGGTTTCGCGTTGATGCTCATGCCGCAGACTGTCATCGCCCAGGCTGCCGCCACAGCAGCTTTACCTACATTTTCAGCACAAGTGGCGCTGGGTAAACATGATGAAATGCGCAACTCACTGGCCATAACCTTACGGGTTGTGCTTTTGCTTGCCATACCTGCCATGATTGGCATGATCCTCTTGCGCCGTCCCCTGGTCGCCATGTTCTATCAATATGGCGCCGCCGATGCGCAATCAACAGAATTGATCGCGTGGGCCTTGCTCTGGTACACTGTCGGGCTTGTATCCCACTCAGTGTATGAAATTCTTGCGCGCGCTTTCTATGCGCTTCATGACACCAGAACCCCCGTCATTGTCGGCGTCATCGCGATGAGCCTCAATATAGTCTTCAGTCTGCTGTTTGCCAGGTTCTTTGAACAACTCGGTTGGATACCCCTCGGTGGTCTCGCTCTGGCGAACTCGCTGGCAACCACCATCGAAATGATCGCGCTGACCGTACTTATGTCACGGCGCCTGAATGGCCTCGAGCTTCCTTACATACTCAAAGGTACCGTAAAGGCCTCCTTTGCGTCTCTCATCATGGGCATTGCCCTCTTTTTCTGGCTGCGATTCACCACCGGTTGGAATGATATTCTTATCACTCTCAGCGGCGCAGCTATCGGCTTCTTGCTCTACTTTATCATTGTCTGGCTGCTGCATGTTGAAGAGCTCAATACCCTGATCAATATGATTAAAAAGCGTCTTCTGCATCGTTAATTAAATTTATCCATTCCGAATAAATGCCACAAGCTAAAGATAAGTATCCATAGTCTAAAAGGAAGGAAAACTATGAAGAGTACAGGAAAAGACTTTATTCGCAACACCTATTATGACCGACTGAGCAAGTCTGCACAGGAAAACAGGGAACCACAACCCGCATTAGAAATGACTATTCCCGAAAGTGCTGTTCAAATCGAACTGCCCGGTATTGATGAAATTTATCATCCTCAGATGTCTTTGATCAGCAGTATTCTCCAACGCCGCAGCCTGCGGAAATACAGTGACGAAGCCCTCTCTTTGGGAGAACTGGCTCTTTTGCTTTTTACCACCCAGGGCATTCAGCAGCTCCTTGAACGCGGCAGCAAGAAAGTCACATTTCGCACTGTTCCTTCAGCTGGCGCTCGTCATGCGCTTGAAACCTACCTGCTCATCAATCGTGTCAAAGATGTCGTCCCAGGACTTTATCGTTACAGCGCACTCAATCATTCCCTTGTGCAGATTTCAGTTGAACCCGGCATGGCAGAAAAGGTCACCGAAGGCTGCCTGGGACAAAAGCAAGTCTTCAATAGTGCTGTCACTTTCATCTGGGCAGCCAGTGTAGAGCGAATGAGCTGGCGTTATGTCGAACGCGGATACCGCTATCTGCATCTCGACGCAGGCCATGTTTGCCAGAATCTTTCATTGGTCGCTGAAACCATCAACTGCGGAGTATGCGCCATCGCTGCCTATGACGATGAAAAGCTAAATAGCGTCCTCGGCATTGATGGAGAAGAATACTTCAGCATCTATGTCGCATCCCTTGGAAAGAAGGAATAAGACCGCCTTTTCTCGATCAAGGTTGTTATCTAAGAAAGCCAATGTCACTAACATTTTGCCGATTCACCTATGTTGAATCTGGGTGAAGGAATCTCTAAAACCAGACTTTTCATACACCTGGTGAGAATAATGTTATGTACCAGCGATCTTTCGACTAAAACAAAATCGTTTGTTCTTGCTAAAAATGGCGGGGATCAGTCGAGAAAGATTCTCCTATTCCTGCCCTACAATCATCCAGGGTTTCCCCCTCTTGAATGTGAAGAAAACGGTTACTTTTTGCCCCTTCGGATTGGTCTTGAGACGCTTATGGAAGGTATCAGGATCAATCGGAGAGCCTCGTTTCTTAATCACCACTTCTCCTGCATCCAGCTTACGAAGCCAGTGGTTGAGAGTCTTTAGATGAAAACCACCATCTCGCAGCACCTGCCAGCAACGCGCGAAAGGCGTTTTTATCTGCTCATCTGCTGTCAGATACGCAATTTCTGCATCCAGCATCGTTGCTCCTAATTGAACAGCAAGATGCCTCACCATCTTTGCCCGCAGAATAGCCGGGTCAGGTTCGTAAAGGAATTTCTTCACCTCACCCACCATTACTTCCGGTTCAGTATCTTCAATACTTGTTAATTGTTCACCCAAAGGCAAAAGCGTTGCACAGCGTTTGAAGCCCTGCTTGAGAGCGCCAAAGCGAAGTAAGGCTTCTTTCATCTCTCCCTTCAAGGAAACAAACTCAATTTCTGCGTTTTTCGGTACTTCTTCGTGGCTCACTCCCGGAGCCGCCTTAACCAATACATTTGGAATACTTCTCTGAAGTTCCAAAACTGCTTCAAGGGGGGGCTGCATGTCATACAGCGAAAAGACTCGTTTCCCGTCAATTCGCCGGGCAGGATCAATGAAAGCCGCCTCAATTTTGAAAGCCATAGCCGTCCAATCCCCTTCAATCACCTGGATGCTTTTTCCCTTTCCGCAAGCACGCGCATTATTTTCCGCCAGTGCGGCCCGAATTGGATCAAGTTCAACCGCAATTACCCTCGGAACAACATCCGCCAGCGCCAATGAATCAGCGCCAATCCCGCACCCCAAATCAGCAACTCGTCTGAATTCTTTGAATTGTTTTGCATGATATTTCGAAAGAGGCAAACTGGAAGCCTGCTGCAATGGCTCATTCAGATATAAGCACTTTCCGGGAGAGGAGAACTTATTCACCGCTTTCTGACGTAGAAGCGTTTGATCTAACAGCCAGCCTGTTTCCTCAGTTAAAAAATCTTTCCTGAGATGCATCACCAATAGCAAATGATTGGTATCATGCAAAGTTTCTACGCTCAACCAATCGAGAACGTCTTTTGCACGTTGACTTTGTAAAAATGAAATTCCCTCAAACGTAAGAGCGTTATCTGCGCACATCACTCACTATCCGCATAATTCAGATTGAGAATTTTCGGTGAAACCGAAATTCCCTCAAAATTCTTAAAAGTAAGGTTATTAATTTTGCGCCCGGTGATGTTCAGATAAACCGAAAATAATCCCGTATAGCTGTTCATCACACGCATGTCCCAATTCAGTCCCAATTGCTCACTGAGGTGTTGAATCTCTTTTGCTGAATTGCCTTCAATTTCCACGAAATGACCATAAGGCAGCTCATCCAACATCACATGGCACCTGCTTATTGAGTAAATACTGCGATATTTCTCATATCGAAAGAACACTGAATACCCCAGGGCTTCAAGAAATTGCTTTGCCAGTTTAAAATCACTGACATTAAATTCAATCTCAGTCCTCCGGTTGACACCGCTGAGCACATCCGCCCGACCTTTGAAGGTAAGGCAAAAATCTGTATCCTTACGCAGGCGAAGCACTTTGAAATCTTTCGAGAGACTGCCCTCCGCTGTATCAAACCGCAGATTATTTTCATATGTACGTTCCTGAACACAGACTGCCCCCATGGAAAGCATTTGGTGTTCCAGTCTTTTTAAATCATGGACAAGCCATTTTCCTTCAATTTCTTGCGGTGCATTCATTCATCCTGTCTCCATTCAAAAAACCGTTTATTCTGTTTTCGGGAAAACACCCATGCCATGGTTCCAAAAAAAAGGCCATTCATCAACAACATGAAACCCCAATTTGATGCTTGATCCGAATTTACAGCCATAATAATGCGGTCAAACCAATAACTCACACTGAGTCCAGCTGCACAACCCCAAACCATCTTGGGAACCCATTTCTGACGAAAGAAAAGAAGAATTCCCCCGCCGAACCCCAGCAGCATCCAAAGTAAGCCACCGGCAGCCAGGTAGCCAATACTGACCTGTAAACCTACTGTTTGGTAATACCCCCCATTCTCAACAATCATCCAAAACCGGGAGAATCCCAGCAAGCCTGAAATAATAAAAATTAAATTTAACCACCATAAACCTATTCTTCTTTTTGGTTTTTTCATCATTGCTTTGCTCTCAACTCAGAAGAAGGTTTACGGCTTAATTCTTGAACAAGAGAAATGCGTTGCGGTTTGGTAAATCCAATGAACATAGGTTTATTATACAAGAGAGATTGCACAGAATATAGATTAATCTTCATCACATTTTTAGTTTAATATAACGTTAATTATTTTTCTGTATTTATATCTGTATAATTATAATTAAAGAAAGTGATGATGAATCGTTCGATGATGAATCTTCTTTCATCACACATTGATCAAACAACTGAATTGGTTAGATATATCCGATGGTATTCACCGGATATCATTAGGAAAGGAATACCAAAATGAGCGAATTATTAATTCAAACTGCCGATTGGAGAAAAGAGAAACACGCTCCAACAATTGAACTCCCCGAAGTAATCATTGCGGGAGAACCTTTTAAAGTTGCATTCGGGCTTGGAAAAGAAATTTCTCATCCCAACACACTGGAACACCACATCACATGCATCACTCTCTACTTCCAGCCAGTAGGCAACAAATTCCCTTACAAAGTTGCTCATGTTGAATTCTCAGCACATGGAGAAGTAGATACCTTTACAAACCCATGGGCTAAAGTTATGGTTAAAGTAAAAGGCAGCGGCAAATTTATCGCACAATCTCACTGCAATATTCACGGCCTGTGGGAAGCGACCGCAGAGGTCAAAACAGCGTAAGCATAGATTAATATGACATAAACAAACTCAGTGCTTTATACTGAGTTTCATTCATGACACAATAAAAAACTGCTGATGAAAATTCTTCAGCAGTTTTTACAATTTATACTACAGTTGAAGAAAAGTTGAGTACAATCAAGACATTACAAAAAAAATAAGGAGTCTTTATCATGTCTGTTCAACCCCCTCGTTATCAATTTCATCCCCCTGCACTCAAAGATGTGCAATTCACCGGTGGCTTCTGGAAATACTGGCAAACGATCAATACTGAAGTTTCTATTCCAGCCATCTATCATCAATTAGAGATGACTGGACGCATCGAGGGGGTGAAACAACTCTGGAAGGACGGAGATCCAAACCCTCCTCACATTTTCTGGGATTCTGATATCGCAAAATGGATTGAAGCAGCCGCTTACTCCCTTGTTCACCACTCCGATGAAACTCTGGAAGCAGTGGTAGATGCCATCGTTGATGATTACGAGAAAGTCCAGGATTCCGATGGATACCTCAACAGCTATTTCCAGCATTTTGAGCCGGAGAATCGCTGGAAAAATGTACGCGACCGCCACGAACTGTATTGTGCCGGACATTTAATCGAAGCTGCGGTGGCTTACCATCAAGCCACCGGCAAGCGTAAATTCCTTGATATCATGATCCGATATGCAGATTATATTGATCACGTGTTTGGCCCTGATGAAGGGCAAAAGCATGGATACCCCGGGCATGAAGAAATTGAACTGGCACTTGTCAAACTCTCCGAACATACCGGTGATGAAAAATACCGAAAATTATCTGCCTATTTCGTCAACGAGCGCGGCACCCAACCCCACTATTATACAGAAGAAGCTCTGGCTCGCGGTGATGATCCCGATAATTGGAATTGGGTCACACTCGAAAATGAAGTTAGCAAGGTTGATTATCGTTACAACCAGTCGCATTTGCCTGTCCGAGAGCAGAGTGTGGCTGTCGGTCATGCTGTCCGTGCGGTCTATCTCTATTCAGGTATGGCGGATATTGCGGCCTCCGCAAACGATGAAGCTCTGCTTCAGGCGCTTGAACGATTGTTTGAATCCATCCTTCAGCACCGATCCTACGTCACCGGTGGGTTAGGGTCAGATCCTGAGAATGAAGGTTTCTCTGATGATTATGATCTTCCAAACGAAAATGCCTATGCTGAAACCTGCGCCGCCATCGGCCTTATCTTCTGGCTGCAACGGATGACAAATTTTGATGGCGAACGCAAATATATGGATCTCCTAGAACGTGCTCTTTACAACGGTATGCTGGTGGGGCTTTCTTTTGATGGCACCAAATTCTTTTACTCCAGCCCCCTTGCCGTGCACCGCGGCGAAACTGGAGAATACAGCAACTTCCATGGACACCGCACCGACTGGCACGGCTGCTCATGCTGCCCTCCTAATGTTGCCCGCCTGCTGGCTTCGCTGGGACAATATTTCTCTTCCGCCAGCGAAAATGAAATTGTCCTTCACAGCTATGCAGACAGCGAGGCGCTTTACCGATTAGAGCAGGGAAACGTTACCCTCACGCAAGAAACCCGCTACCCCTGGGATGGCAGAGTGAAAGTTACTGTTGATACTGAAACCGCAGCCCCCTTTAGACTTCGCCTGCGGCTGCCCGAGTGGTGTGACACTTTCCATCTTTCGGTCAACGGTGAAGCAATCCAACCCGAAATGCTCAAAGGCTATCTAGCTATTGAACGCACCTGGCAGCAAGGAGACATCGTCTCATTGTCTCTGGAAATGCAGCCCCGTCGTATCCATGCCCATCCTGCCATACGCCCGAATCGAAACCGTGTCGTTTTAGCTTATGGCCCTTTCCTCTACTGCCTTGAAGGTGTTGATAATGGCAGCGACCTGGATAATTTTTATCTTCCTGATGATGCGAAAATCACTGTCCGGTTTGATGATGAGCTTTTGGGCGGCATCAACATCCTTGAAGGATTGGGATATCGAGAAACAATTTCTGATGACTTCCCCCTTTACCAGGATAAAGCCTACCCTAATACGAAAATGCCTTTTAAAGCAATTCCTTTTGCCTATTGGGATAACCGTGAAGAAGGTGATATGCAGCTCTGGCTGCGTGAAATGTAATATCAGCCCCGAATTTTCTGTGGATTGCGATAAGCAAAGAATAAGGCCGCCAGGAGAATCAGGAACGGAATGATCGGACGGTGATAGCGGGGCTGAACTTCGAAGAAAGCATAGGCCCCCAATGCACAAACTAAAATGAGCAACGACGGCAGAACCATGCTCTGGAGGGAAGTATTATATTTCATCGATGTAATTACCGCCGCCAGCAGAACAATCAGATAGGCATATTGACTCAACTGGGCATAACCCTGTCGTATCAGTGAGGTTTCACCCTTCCAGCCAGTTATGAAAGACAAAAATTCTCCTGTTTCATCTCGGAATGCGGTTATTGATCCATAACTTGCATCCGCAAACATATATTCATACTTGACTTTTAAAAACCGATAGTAGGCAATTGGATTAGAAAAAACACGTTCCAACACTATCTTTATCCCGTTTTTTGTAGCTTCTTCTACTGGCCATGAAAACACCATCTGTTCATCTTCAGAATTATTCCGACCGCCTTTTTCAATGTTCGTCCCATTAACCAGCGGCCAAATTATATTACGTCCTTCGTCAATCACCATATCATCAACCTGAATCAGATTCAGCAGGCCGGTCATCAAACCCATTGCTGCAACGAACCCCAGCATAATCAATCCTAACTTTCCCACACTGACCTTGATGTTCTTCTGGAAATTAAGAAATACAGGCAGCATAAAAACAGGGAAATAGACTAACATTGCCCCGCGAATGATATAAGACAACCCAAACAGAAACGCTCCTACAAATAAGTAGTTTGTTTTGCTGCGCTGCATAGCCATGATTATCAATAAGACACTGGAGGACAACAAAGCCACCGCCAGAATATCCGTGCATACAATCGTCACCATTCCAATCTGCTCAGGAAATATCGCAAACAGATAAGCAGCCAGGATACCTGCTTCTTCCTGTTTACATTCTTTTCCAATCTGATACAGACAGAACATCGTTACAAACGTGAACAGAATGTTCAACACTTCCATGGCATTATCAGTTGGAAAGATTCGATAAAGCATCGATAATGCTCTCGT